>JABWCD010000022.1 GCA_013359265.1 Candidatus Hydrogenedentota bacterium | reverse complement strand
TCTGCTGGGTCACCAAAACCTCCGTCCCTCGACTGAATCCAAGCATTATGTTTATCGGCAGTTTCCATAAATGCTTCACTCGGCTAAAGAATTACTCAATTTCAAATTTGAGATTTCAGAATTTCAGAGAATAACACACTACAGCCAAAGTGCTTAAACGAGAAGTGCAAGAATTTTTTGATATCTTCGGCAGAAACGATAGAAAAGGGCAGGAGGAAGCAAGCGAATTTGGGCATTTCGAGAAATCACCTAACGGAGGCTCCGTAGGTGAGCCTTGGCCTGAATGCCAAGTACCCGAATACGATTACGAGCACGATTACGAGCACGACAATCGGTGCGAATTTCAGACTCGCGAGAGCAGAGATCGCGCGGGGTTGACGACTTCGGAGTCACGGGTTTCAACAACGCATCAATCTACAGCATTGCGGGTGGGCTGGTTCACGTCAGCGAGTTTTTCCCAGCATAGGGATCGGGAAGGCCGGGATGACCGTGGGGATGGGCCTGATCGTGCTCGTCGGGCTCGATATGCGTTGTGACGTGGACGGTATACGTGTCGAACGTCGATTCGATTTCGTCTTCAATCTTCGTGACTGCGTCGTGCGCTTCGGCGGTGGTCAGGTTGCCCGGCACGAGCATGTGCACATCCACCCAGATTACGTCGTTGGTTTCGCGGTGTTTAAGTTGGTGAAACGCGGAGATGCGGCGCTCGTCGACGGCGCGTTGCAGCGTCTCGATGATCTTGCGTGCGTGCGCGGCGTTGGCCTGGTCGAGCAGACCGTTGAAGGCCCGCAAGATGAGGCGGACCGCCTCGACGACGATATTGGTGGCGATCAAGATGGCGCAGACCGGGTCGATCCATAGAATGCCGGTGAAATTCACAATGAGGACGCCGATGACGACGCCGGCGCTCGTCCACATATCGGTAAGGACGTGCTTACCGTTGGCGACGAGGATCACGGCGTTGTGCCTGTTGCCCACGTAAACGAGAAACGATCCGAGCGCGAGGTTTACGAGGCAGAGCGCGGCTGTGATGATGATGCCGATGCCGAGGTGCTGAAGCTCTGGACCCAGGATTAGCGCACGGACACTTGCGTAGTAGATGTACGCGGCCGCGCTGAGAATCATTGCGCCTTCGAAGCCGGCGGAGAAGTACGCGATTTTTCCGTGGCCGTAGGGGTGCGAATCGTCGGCGGCGCGGTGGGCATACCAAAGGCTCAGTCCCGCCACGCCCGTTGCGGCGATATGGACGACGGATTCAGCGGCGTCGGAGAGGATTGCGGCGCTGCCGGTGATAAAGTACGCCGCGAGCTTGCCGATGAGCATCAGCACGGCGATGGAGAGGCTGGCCCCCATCGCGAGGCGTTTCATATCCATCTCAGCGGAATTCCATTGGGTTTTGCACGAACGTCACATCCGAATGCAGAAAAGGACGCCGAGTGCGGCAGCGAAAATTTTCGCCTCCCCCCGTGTATCCAGTTTATGCCAACTGTGACCTTAAATACGACGCGGATAACCGCGCGGCGCCATCCAATTCGTGAATCGTCACCGTGACGTCATCGGGCCGTGTGGTGACGATTGCGTAGGAAGGTCGCTGGCCGCGATCGAGTTTCGCATTTTTCAGATGGCCCGGGTTCACATGAATAGAAAGCCCCAGCTTCTCGATCTTCGCGACGTGCGTATGGCCCGTCAACACGATGGTCGCCGCGAGTTCCCGCGCGCCGAGGTCCTTCTCGGCGTGGGCCGCGGCAATCGTAATTCCGTCGCACGGCGTAACGATACTGTTTGGAATGCGGCCGTCGTGGTATTCGTCGCACCAGAGACCCGGCACCATGACGACATTGTGCCCGACAGATCTCAATTCGGCTGCATCGGGATAGTCGTCCCCAACGTGGATGATGAGTTCCGCGCCGTGCTTGAGCTTCATCATGTCCGCGACCTGGTGCATCAGGCGCCGGTTGCCGTGGGTGTCGCTCATCACGCCGATGATCATGGCGTCACGCCCGTTTAGAATTTCGTAGGAGTCGACTTTGCATAGGAATCGTAGAGCGCCTGGCACGCGGCGGCGTCGAGCGGTTTCTCCGAGAGTACGATGCGGAAGTTATACTGTTGCGGTTTTCCTTCCTCGAGCGTCGGTTCCCAAAACGCACCGAACCGCGCGTAGGCGCGAATCGAGTACACCGGCGAGTTTGCGCACGTGCTCGGGTGGGTCATATGAATAATCCAATACCGTTTTCCGCCCACTTCGCACGAACAACATGCCCACCACGCGCCGGTGACCTTGTCGTCCTTTTCTGCTGTCGATCCGGCGGGAAGCACGTATTGCGTCGACTTTTTTTCGGCGGGGACCTTGTCTTTCGTTTCGGCGTCGTCCTTGTCCGCGACCTCCTGCGCTATGCGGATCTGCATGCCCGCGTGCTGCAAGTCGCCTTTCAACTCGATTGTTCCGGCGGCGGAGGTCAACTTTGACTGAAAGTCGACGATGCGAAGGCCGTTGTCCCCCGGCGACGTGGAAATCGCGCGGACTTCATTAATGAACGTCTTGCCCGAATCGTCGGCCCACGCGATCTCCTCCACCTGGGTTGCGCTTGAAGCATTCGATACCAGTTCGGCCCATTTCACATGCTGCTGGGTACATGCTTCCTTCACCATATGCCACGTATCGAAATCGGTGCTATTGACGAAGGTGTCCTTCCAGCCGATAAAGAGCCCGCGATGATGGGTGTATTTTCCGCCGGGCCCTTTTGTAATGGGTGCACTCCCGGCAAAATCGAACAGGTGCGTGTAGATTTTGTAGGTTTCTTCGCGGTTATTCGGGTCGTACGTTGGTGTCATCGTGCGCAGCCAGACTTGCCCGTCGACTACGAGATCGTAATGACCGCCGGCGTCTTTGCCATCAAACTGTGCCGCGAACGCAGCGGCGCACAACAACGACACACCAAGAAGAAAACTGGCAGCGCGCATTGATTGACTCCTCCTTGGGCAACAATACTCGACGCATCCAGTTGAATTCCAAACGCGAACGCGCTAGCGTTCTGTCGATATGTCGCAATTGCGCATGGAAAAGGTTGGCTTGTCCGACATACCGGACGTCCCGTTGCCTGCCGGATATTCGATTCGCACCTTCCTCGACGGCGATGAAGCCGCCCTGGCGCAAATCTATGCCGCCTCGAGACTCGACAAGGACACGGTGGAAGCCGTGCGCCGGGACGTGCTGGGCGATCCGTGTTTCAAACCCGAGCGTGTGTTTGTCGCGGAGTTCGATGGGAAGGCCGTGGGCACGGGTTCAGCGTGGATCACGGACGGCGAGCCCGGTGTGGGCTACCTGCACATGCTGGGCGTGCTGAACGATCACCGCGGCAAACGGTTGGGAGTGGCCCTCACCTGCGCGTGCCTCCGGTACACGCGCGACGAAGGTCTTGACACGCAGCGGCTGATGACCGACGACTGGCGCGAGGACGCCATCCGCCTTTACCTCGATCTGGGCTACGATCCGCTGATCATGGATCGCAGCCACCCCATGCGCTGGGAGGCGATCGGCAAGCGGCTCGGCCGTACCGATGTGCTTGCGCGCATGCGCCGCCCGCCGCTGGCGCCCAACGAGTCCTTCTTGCGGCGTTTGCGGCGAATTGTCGGATTTGTTAGCATTTTTGGGTCTTAGCGCCTCTAACAAGATGCCGCAACCCCGTTGGGGTTGATTTGGAGTTGGGGTTGGCCGGGCACCCAGGGTAATGCCGCGAAGCGCGCCGCAGCCCAAAAGGGTTCCATCATTCAATCTCAGATTTGAAATCTCATATTTCAAAGCAACACGAGCTGGATGTCTTAAAGGTCGATTTTCGGAACAGGACGATAACGATTACGAGCCGGCATGAACAGAGTTCTCCCGGAGATTATGAATGCTTGAGCGGTGCGCTTTCAGCGCGCGGTGATAGGGGCGTGGACAAATTCCAGGGGCGATGCCCCTGGCTAGGGTTGCGTTGCGCCTTTGGCGCACGGGACCATTTGGGCATTTTCGGAGTTGCCCGAGCGGGACGAATTGTGCATTGTCGGAGTAGTCGTCATGCCCTTGCGGGCACGCAGAAACCATGAAAAAGCAATTTCAGATTTGAAATCTCATATTTCAAAGCAACACGAGCTGGATGTCTTAAAGGTCGATTTTCGGAACAGGACGATTACGATTACGAGCCGGCATGAAGCGGAGCTTCACGCGAATGGCTGCGAATCTATGGACCGTATAGACGGGATGGACAAGATGGACGGGAATCAAGACGAACGCCCTCCATCGATTACGAGCACTGGCTGCGAATCTATGGACCGTATAGACGGGATGGACAAGATGGACGGGAATCAAGACGAACGCCCTCCATCGATTACGAGCACGAGCCGGCTTGAAGCCGAGCTTCACGCGAATGGCTGCGAATTCGTGGACCTTATGGACGGGATCGAAAGGATGGATGGCAATCAAGACGAACGCCCTCCATCGATTAGGATTACGATCGCGAGCACGAAATTGAAGCTGCGTACAATCTCAAATTGCATTAGAGGCTTGTGGTAGCACGGGTATTGCGCGCCGTTCAGCGCTGTCAATCATTCTTTAGAGTCCCCATGAACCGTGATTTTGACGTCATAGTCGTCGGCGCTGGCCACGCCGGAATCGAAGCGGCGCTTGCGTGCGCGCGCACGGGTCTGCGCACCCTCATGACGACGCTCGACGTCAACACGATCGGCAAAATGAGCTGCAACCCTGCGATCGGGGGCATTGCGAAGGGGCAGGTCGTCCGCGAAGTCGACGCGCTCGGCGGCGAAATGGGCCGTTGTATTGACCGCACGGGCATCCAGTACAAGATGCTGAATCAATCCAAGGGACCGGCCGTGCATTCGCCGCGCGCGCAGGCCGACCGCGGGGCGTATCAGAAGGACATGCAGCGGGTGTGCGAGGGGCAAGAGGGCGTCACACTGTTGTCGACATCGATCGATGACTTCCTTATTCGCGGCGGCGCGATCGCCGGCGTTGTCACCTCGAATGGCGACGAGATTTCCGCGAGGGCGGTCGTCGTGTGCACAGGGACTTTTCTTGGCGGCAAGCTGCACTACGGCATGGACGACGTGCCGGGCGGGCGCGCCGGCGAGATGCCCGCGCAGGCGCTGTCGAATACCTACAAGCGGCTCGGCTTCCAGGTGAACCGGCAGAAGACGGGAACCTGCCCGCGGCTGCATACGGACACGATCGACTACGGTACGCTGACGCCGCAGCCGGGCGACGAACGGCCGCGCCCGTTTTCGTATTCGACGCCGATCGACGGGTTCAATCCGAACAAGGCGATGTGCTGGCTCACGAGCACGAACGAGCGCACGCACGCGATCATCAAGGCAAACCTCGATCGCTCGCCGATGTTTACGGGGAAGATCGGAGCGACGGGAACGCGCTATTGTCCGAGCATCGAAGACAAGGTGTTTCGTTTTGCCGACAAGGGTTCGCACCGAATTTTCCTCGAACCGGAGGGGCTCGAGACACCGGAAGTGTACGTGAACGGGCTTTCGACGAGTCTTCCGGTCGACGTGCAGGCGGCGATGCTGAAGACGATTCCGGGGCTGGAAGAAGCGGAGATTGTACGATCGGGGTACGCGGTCGAATACGACTTCGTTCAGCCGACGGAATTGAAGCCGACGCTCGAGACGAAGCGCGTGCGCGGGTTGTTTCATGCCGGCCAGATTAACGGGACATCGGGATACGAAGAAGCGGCGGGCCAGGGCATGTTTGCCGCGCTCAACGCGATCCGATATGTGCTCGGCGAGGCGCCGATCTATATCGCGCGAAGCGACGCGTACATCGGCGTGATGGTGGATGACCTCGTCACGCGCGGGGTGATGGAGCCGTACCGCCTGTTTACGTCGCGCGCCGAATACCGGTTGCTGCTGCGCCACGACAATGCGGACGCGCGCCTGGCGAAGTTTGGTATCGCGGGCGATGCGTACATCGAGTCGGTCCGCGAGAAGTACGATCGCGTGCAGCGCGAGATCATGCGGATGAAGTCCACCGTGCTTGCGCCTACGGCGGAGGTGAACGGCTGGCTTGCGCAACGCGGGCACGTGCCCATGCAGGAACCGCAGCCGGTATCGCGGTTGTTGTGCCGGCCCGCAATGAACATCGGCGACGTTTGGGAATTGTCGCCGCCGGCGTCCGAATTCACGTTGGAGGAGGCGGAGCAGGTCGAGATTCATCTCAAGTACGAAGGGTACATCGAGCGGCAGGAGCGCGATCTCGAGCGTTTCCGCGCATCGGAGTCGCGCGCCATTCCGGACACATTCGATTACGCGACGGTACCCGGATTGCCGCGCGAAAGCGTGGATCGGTTGACGCAGATTCGTCCCGCGAACTTCGGCCAGGCTGCGCGAGTGCCGGGCGTCCGCGCGTCGGACGTGGCGGCCCTGCACATCTACTTCGAGAAGCTGGCGCGGTCCACGCAGAGGTCGGCGTAATGGACAAGCCGGTCGATCTGCGCAGCGACACCGTGACGCGCCCGACGCCGGAAATGCGCGAGGCGATGGCCGGGGCCGAGGTCGGCGACGACGTATTCGGCGAGGACCCGACCGTCAACGAGTTGCAGCGGCGCGTGGCCAAGATGGTGAACAAAGAGGCCGCTCTCTTTGTGCCGTCGGGCACGATGGCGAATTTGCTTGCGATCAAATCGCAGACGCAACCCGCGGACACCGTGATTCTGCACATGGACTCGCACCCATTTAACTACGAGTCGGGCGGTATGGCGATGATTGCGGGGGTGATGACGAAGACGCTTGGCGGGGACTATGGCATTCTGACGCCCGAATCGGTGCTGTCCGCGCTGTGCACGAACCCGGACCATCACTACTCCCCCACTACGCTCATCGCGATCGAGAACACGACGAACCGCGGCGGCGGGGCGATTTATCCGATCGAGACCGCGATCGAGATTGGCCGAATCGCGCGAGAGAACGGGTTACGTGTGCACTGCGACGGGGCGCGCATCTTCAACGCGGTCGTCGAAAGCGGAGTGCCTATCGACGGGTACGCGACGCACGCGGACACGATTTCGTTCTGTTTCTCGAAGGGTCTCGGGACGCCCGCCGGATCGATTCTCGCGGGACCGGCGGAGACCATCGAGCTTGCGCACCGCTACCGCAAGATGCTCGGCGGGGGCATGCGGCAGGCGGGCATACTCGCCGCGGCGGCGCTGTATGCGCTTGACCATCACGTCGCGCGGCTGAAGGACGACCACCGCCGCGCAGAGCAGTTCCGCGCGGCGCTAGAAGGAGTACACGGCATCGAGTTTCCGTTGCCGTCGCCTACGAACATCGTGTATGCACAAGTGGCCGATGCAATGGAATTCATCGGTTGTATCGCCGAACGCGGCGTTCTGGCGTTGCCGGTGGGCAAGCATCGCCTACGGTTCGTTTTTCATTTGGATATCGACGATGCGGGTCTGGATCGAGCCATCGGTGCGGTCAAAGGCGCGGCGCGCTCCGCATCGAGGCATTCGACGGCACTGACGCTATAGTCTTGCAGCCAATTTTGCTATAGTTATTGACGGTTAGGTAGCTTACGGGTAGGAACGAGCGGTGTTGTCCATTGATCGCATAGTTCGAGTTGGAAGAAAGTTTTCAAGCTTCGAGGAGGCGGAGGAAGCAGACCGGGAATTCTACCGCAGCCTGACGCCTGACGAGCGACTTCAGATCCTATTCGAATTGATACGAAGAGGCCAAGGTGACCCTGAACCGCGACTTGAAAGAGTTTGTCGAATTATTAAACGCTAATGGCGTTGATTACACGATCGTGGGCGCGCACGCGCTTGCCTTCCACGGATACTCGCGATTCACCGGGGACATCGACATCCTTCTGCAACCCTCCCGCGAGAATATGGAACGCCTTATTTCCGCGCTGAGAGAATTTGGGTTCGGAAGTCTCGGGTATAAGCCTGAAGACTTCCTCACTGCGGGAGAGTTCGTGCAGCTTGGAGTCTGGCCAAATCGAATAGACCTCCTTAACGAAATCAGTGGTGTCACAATCGACGAAATCTGGAAGACAAGAGTCAAGGGGAATCTAAGCGGCATCCCCGTATACTTCATCGCACGGAACGAGTTTCTCCAAAATAAGCGTGCGACCGGGCGCGGCAAAGACATCGTCGATATTGAATCGTTGGGCGAGAAATAGACCGACGATTTGTTGGATTTTATCGTTCCTGGAATTTGATCTGAAAACACGGACGGGGACAATCATGCTTCGACCGGCCATACTTGCAATATGCCTGTGTAGTTCAACCGTCGCCCAGCTTTCTCCCGAAGAGTCCATGGCGAAAATGAAAGTCGCGGACGGCCTGGAGGTCACGCTGTTCGCGGCGGAACCGGACCTGTTCAATCCGACGACGATCGATGTCGATGCGCAGGGGCGGGTGTGGGTGTGCGAGGCGCGGAACTACCGGTTGTTTAAGCAGCCGATCACGGACAAGGCGGGCGACCGCATTCGCGTGCTCGAGGACACGGACGGCGATGGGCGATGCGACAAGGCGACGACGTTCTACCAAGACCCGTCGTTGCAGGCGCCGATGGGAATCGCGGTGTTGGGCGACCGCGTGTACATCTGCCAGTCGCCGGACTTGTTTTACCTCGAAGACACCGACAAGGACGGCGTCGCGGACAAGCGCACGGTTGTCCTAACAGGATTCGCGGGCATCGATGGGGATCATGCGATTCATGGCGTCACATTTGGACCGGACGGTTACCTTTATTTCAGTAACGGCGATCAAGGGCTGGACGTCACCGACCAGAGCGGCAACCGCGTCCACGTGGGCAAGAACGCGCCGCACATGGCTGCGTCCGTCCTGCGCTGTGACCTCGACGGCAATCGGCTCGAACTCATCGCCGAGGGGATGCGCAATCCGTATGAGCCCGCTGTCGATCCTTGGGGTAACGTGTTTATTTCGGATAACGACGACGACGGCAACGAGCAATGCCGCGTAAATTTTGTAATGGATGGGGCGAACTACGGTTATTGGCCCCGCCGCAAGGGCGACCGCAAGCTGGATGAAGTGCATTGGAACACCGACCGCCCGGGGGTCATGCCGACGATGGTGAAAACGGGATTCGGATCGCCGACGGGGTTGATGTTTTATCAGGGAAACTTGCTGCAAAAACATCAAAACACGCTTATCCACGCGGACGCCGGACCTCGCGTAATCCGTTCGTATCGTCCGCGATTCAACGGTGCGGGATTCTCGGCGAAAATCGATATCCTTCTTTCGAATGAAGCGGACACATGGTTTCGTCCGAGTGACGTTTGTTCAGCACCAGACGGGGCGATCTTTATATCGGACTGGTATGATCCCGGAGTCGGTGGCCATCGAATGGGAGATACTGCGCGTGGGCGAATCTATCGACTCGCGCCGAAGGGAGTCAAACACACGGTACCCCCGTTTGATTTGTCGCGAGAGGAAGGGATTGCGCATGCCCTGAACTCGCCGAATCAAGCTCGACGTTACCAAGCGCACGTCGAGCTGTCAAAGCCACAATTCTCGGTGGATACGACCTTGCTTCGAGGTTTCGCCGCCTCGCAAAGTGCCGACTACCAAGCACGGGCCACATGGTTGTTAGCGCAGAATGAAACATTGGCAAACAAATTCGTGTTGGGAGCCTTCGCAAACAAGAGTACGCTTCTACGTGTTCAAGCAGTACGAATTGCCGCACGACTGGGATTTGACGATGTGCTACTCGCCGCGGCTTCAGACGTAGATCCGCAAGTTCGGAGACAAGTTGCGCTTTCATTGGCGTCCAGGAGTGCGGAGCCAAGTGTGGCAAAGATTCTCATGCATGTTGCGACTCAATACGACGGAATCGACCGCGTCTATCGCGAATCGATCGGCATCGCGTTCCGCGGCAAGGAATCATGGGCGTTCAACGAAGTCATCGCGCGGCTCGGCGACACTTGGGACGCGCGCCTCGCCGGACTCGTGATTCAACTGCATCCGCCCGACGCGTTGCCGCTTGTCCAATCCGCGCTAGGCAACAAGAAGTTGGGTAAAGACCTGCACACGCTCGCCATCGACGCGCTGGATGCGATTGGCACGAAGGAATCGGGCCGGGAGTTGGTTGCGGTACTCGGCTCTGATGCATCGCCGGACGTGAAGAACCACGCCCTGCACCATCTCGCGCGCGACGGAGGCGACGCATGGCGCGGCGTAACCGAAGGCGACGCGATGCTTGCGTATCTGAATTCGGCGTTGGCAAATCCCGAACTCCGCGGCGCCGCGCTGGCGTTTGTTCGGGACACGCAACTCGTGCCTATGCTGGGCCATGTCGCGGCGCTGGCGGCATCCCCAGACACGTCGCCCGACGTTCGTGTACAAGCGCTCGGCACCGTACAAGCAGTCGCGGCGCGCGCGCGCCGGAACGAGTCCGCGGAATACCTGAAGCCGATGGCGTCCTTGCTCGAATCGGACGACGCTGACACGCGTTCCGCCGCGGTGAAGGCCATTGGCGCGTTCAAAGGCGACGATGCGACCGACGTACTCACGAATGTGCTGGCAGACGCGAATGGCAACAGCGACGTTCGGCGCGAAGCGATGCACGCGTTGAGTAATTCTAGGGCGGGCGCGAACGTGCTGGTTGCGCTTGCGGAGAAGCAAGGGATTCCCCAGGACTTGCTGCTCGACGCGACGGAACTTTTGAATTCCCATTCGAGCGAGCAGATTCGCCTTATCGCGCAGAAGGTGCTGCCGCGCGCGGCGACGCGGGAAGGCACGGCGCTGCCCCCATTGGCGGAATTGCTTGCGATGTCCGGCGATCCGGCTCGTGGGAAGGAGACGTTTTTCAGTCCCGATCGCGCGCAGTGCTACCGATGCCACGTGATTAACGGCGAAGGCAAGGCGGTCGGGCCGGACTTGTCCAAGATTGGACAAAAGGCGAGTAAAGAGAATCTGTTCGATTCGATTCTCAATCCGAGTGCGGCGATTGCGCCGGAATACAAAGTGTGGATCGTCACTTCGTTCGAAGAAGGCGCGCTGAGCGGGTTCATCAAGTCCGACACGCCGGAGGCCGTCGAGTTAATGGATTCCGCGGGGAACACCATTCGACTCGATCCAAAAGACATCACCGAGCGCAGCGAGTCGAGCGCTTCGCTCATGCCGAATGGACTGACAGCCGCGCTCACCGCGCAGGAACTGGCGGATGTGGTTGCATATTTGCTGACGCTGAAGTGAGTGGGGAAAAGGACGTAAAGGACCAAAACGACGCAAACGGCAAAGTAGACATAGCGCGGCTTAGCCGCAGCCAGAGAGTTTTGCCAATCAATTTCAGATTTGAGATTTCAGAATTTCAGAGAATGATCGCACTAAGCGCCTCTAACATTAATGCCGAAACGCCTTCAGGGTACGTTCCCCAATGGGGGGGTTGGTACCCAGGGTAGCCCCGCCTACGTCGAAGCGACTTCGGCGGGCCAACCCTGGGCTGCGCGCCGAAACTCCTTCGGGGTAAACGCAAAGACGTCATTATTGTTAGAAGTTCTAAAGCCAAAGAGCTTACACAAGAAGTGCAAAAAAATCTGGGTATCTTCGCCGGAATCGATGCTGAGGACAAAAGGTTTGCATTGAACATGGATGCCGCGGCGGACGAAGTGGCCGCGAAGGACGATGAGGTCGCAGATTGGCGAATGCAGATCAATGTGAAGGGCGAATTGTTATGCGCGCTGCAGCAGGTACGATAGTTTTCATAGTGGGGTGTTTGGGCTTCGGATTGGAGGCAGCGTCCTTTCCCGCGTTCACGGAACACGTCATCAATCCCGAAGCGGAAGTGGTCTATGCCGTAGACGCCGCCGATATCAACGGCGACAAGAAACTCGATATCATCGGCGTAAGCGCGACCTATGTTGCATGGTACGAGAATTCCACGTGGACCCAGCATCGCATCGCGGACCAACTGCGCAATGACAACGTTTGCGCGGCGCCGTACGACATCGACGGCGACGGTGTTCCCGAAATCGCGGTGGGCGCGGACTGGCAGTTCAACAATACGAAAGGCGGCGGCGCGCTCTATCTGTTGAAGCACAACGGCGACCCTACCAAGGAGTGGGATGTCACGACGATTCGCGAATCGATCCCAACGCTTCATCGCATCCGTTGGGCCGATGTGGACGGTGACGGCAAAAAAGAACTTGTCGTCGCTCCACTGAAGGGGGTCAATTCGCATCCTCCGAGTTTCGACGACAAGCCGATTCGACTTCGCGTGTTGTATCCGCCCGCCGATTTGAGCGCGGGCGAATGGCGCGAGGAGATTGTGGACGAATCGCTGCACGTCTGCCATAACGTTTGGCCGTGGCGGCGCGTAGGACAGAATCGCGATGACCTTCTCGCCGCGTCTTTCGAGGGCGTCTCTCATTTTGTGCGCGGCAACGACGGAAGATGGACGAAGAATGCGTTGGCGCCGGGCAATTACGAACCGGCGCCGCGCGCGGGCTCCGGCGAGATCAAGGTCACTTCCGTCGAACCATACATGCTTGCGGCGATCGAACCGTGGCACGCGAACCATGTCGTCGTATACGTATACGAGAGCGGCGCATGGCGGCGCGAGGTGCTTGACGATTCATTCGCGGGTGGACACCTCGTGTACTGGGGCGATTTCGACGGCGACGGCGACGAGGACGTGGTGGCAGGGCACCGCGACGCGTCGTCCGTTTCGCAAACGGTCGGATTGTATGCCTACGAGCAGACGCGGGAAGACGGCAAGACGCGTTGGACAAAGCACACGATCGACGCGGGCGGAATGGCGACGGAGGATGGAGTCGTCGCCGACATCAACGGTGATGGCCGGCCCGATATCGTTGCAGGCGGAAGGTCAACGCACAACATCAAGTACTATGAGAATCTTGGAGCGAAGTAGCCCACGCCGCTCGCTACGCGGCGGACAATCTTCGCGCGCGGGGCGGCGCCGTTACTGCTTCACCGTATATGTCACGTCATCGAGATAGACGACCTGGCCATTTCCATCGATCCACGGTGAGACGAAGCCGAACCGATTGAACGCCGCGCCAGTCGCGCAGTGGTCCGCGGGAATTTCCAAGATCGAGGGCGCGGAATTGTCCAACGTAAACGAGACTTTCCCGCCGCCGTTGGCGCCTGGCTCGTACACCAACTTCCAATCGTGTGGCGTGCCGTCGGGATAGATGCGCGGCAAGTTCTCCGGGTAGCCGCTGTTGGAACCGTCGCCGTGGACGCGATAATTTGGATACGCGTAGAACCCCTGCGCGGACGGCCCCTCGATCGCAAAGCCGATGAAGTCGCTCGGTAACGCATGCTTCTGCGAATCGTTCACTCTTACGCTGTGCTCGGAGTGGAAGAAGCCGAACAAGGTTGTGCTGTCCGAGACGCCGCGCTTGAACACGATTTTGCCGGACGCGGCGAGCGGTTTGGCGAGCGAGAGCGCGTCGGTCTTCGCGCCGTAATACGAGAGCGTGTGCGGATACCGGCAGTCCCCGCGAAAGAACAGGCCGCCGAACTCGCCCGGCTTGGCGCCGCCGGCGAAGTTTGTCGTGCTATGGCCGTAGTTGAAACGCGGCCGAGTCTCGACGCTCATGAAGTTTGCCTTGTTCCCGACCGCTTCCCATTGCGGGTCCTTCGACAGATCGATCTTCTCGCCGTTGATTTCCAGCGAATCAAGATAGAAGGCCCCTCCCCCGTCCGCATGCTTGACGACTGTCATGAGTCCAAACCGGTCGAACGTGGCGCCGTCCGCGCGAAGCTCGGGCGTAATTTTTACGACGGATTCGACACCGTTAAAGGTCGCGGTGAAGGCGCCCGATCCGTCGTTGCCGTTTGGGTCGTAGTCGATCGTCCAGCGGTAGATTTCTCCGCCCGGAATTTCGATCGGGTGCATACGGTCGGCGGCTTGGTCGTATCGACCGATCACACCGGCTGTCGCGCGCCACTTGCTCGAGGTGAACTCCGTGTGCACGTGGAACGTTTCGCCCCTGCCGTTGACGCGGAACACGAGCGTGTTCGGCGTGCGCCACTCGTTCACCGTCTTCGCGTTGAAGAACCCAAGCAGGATGTTGCCCCCACCCTTCTTCACGGTGATGTTACCGGACGCGCTCATGGGCGTATCCAGCGTCATCGGCGCAAGTGGCTTGGCATAATACGCGGGATGCCCATCCGGTGTGATTGTCCCGCCGATGGTCCCACCCAACGACGGGGTATCGGAATACGCGGTGTACCCGAAATCTTGAACCACGGGACGCATCTCGATCGTCGAGCGGTTGTTCAGCCCGTCCCACCCGGGATCGGTGTCAAAATGTTCGGTCCGTTCCTCGGCGATTGCCGCAATCGCCAGGAGAAGCGTCGCCAGGAATCGCATCGGATTTTGAGTCGCGATTGACATCGATCGGTCTCCTTCAAGTGACAGGCCCCGACAATACTGCGCTAACCGTCGCCAGCGAACAACCGTGCGCGCGTGCCGAGAAATTCCCTCGCAACTCCCAGTTCCTATCGACACGATCGAGAATTGGCCCCTGTCCTCCGAGGCGCGCTACTTGGGGGCGTCGAAGAATGGAGCTTCGTGGGCGAGGCAATTGCGGCTCACGTACATACCATCACCCGCGCTGCCTGTATACTCGCCACCGTGAGGCGCGTTCGCCGGACGAGGGAGAATGGTATCATGTGCAGCATTCCAGTTAACCGCTATGTTGCGATGTTCTCGGCCGCGGTCCTGTTACTGGCGGGAGGCTATGCGTCCGCCGAGTTGACGGACGAAAGCGTTGGTACGCGATCGCAGCGGCCACCGAAGACAATTCGGGTCGACAACGACGATCTGCAACGCGTGGTTGACGCCGCGCCACCGCATTCGACGGTGGTCTGCAACTCGAACCGGCAACGCACACTCTCGGCGCAGGTGACGATACGAAAGCCAATCACGATCCAAGGGATCAATGCACGTCTTCCGGACGGCCTCGGAAACACGGCGCTCCTGGTCGTCGAAAGCGAAGGCGTTTCGATCACCGACTTTGAACTGACGGGCAACGCCGACACGGTGAACCAGGCCGTGCGCAGCCCGCTCATCATTGTTCACGCGGGGAATTTTCGCATCGAGCGTGGAACGTTCATCAACAGCGCGAAAGACGGCGTAATGGTCAATGGCCCGGGCGCGAAAGACGGTGACATAGTTGGTGGCGTTGTGCGGGATGTAGTAGGCCGCGGCGTGGTGCGCGATGTCGTGTCCATTGGTGGCGGCGGGGCCGCCCATACTATCCGCAACGTGCTGGTCGACAACGTGCGTGCGTACGACAGCAGCTTGCGCGGGGCGGTCGAGGTCAGCGACGGCACGGCGAACATTACCGTGCGAAACGTGTATGCGGAACGCTGCGTGTACGCGGTCGATGTCCAAGACCACGGAAAGCCGGACGAGATTAATACCAACGTTTTGATTGAAGACGTGCGGGCGTTCGACTGTAAACACGCCGTGCGGACCGCCAATCACCCGCACGGGCACTCGAACCTCACCATTCGCGATGTGATGAGCGAACGGTGCGCGCAGCCGCTCAAGATTTCCAATACGTGCGGACTCACGCTGGAAAACGTTCGCATCGCGGACCATCCCGCGGAGACGATTCCCGTCACCGTCACGCGTTGTGACAACGTGTGGATTCACGGCGTAGCCATTACGAACAGCGCGCACGCGGGACCCGGCATCGTTGTCGATGACTGCAACGAAGTATTGATAGACGGTATCGGCGTACACGGCGATGCAAGCGCGCTTACTGCCGCGGTGATTGTTCGCGTTTCGACTGAAATTAGGGGGCTGCATATCCACAACGTATCCGCCCGTGGGGTGAAAGAGGCGGGGATCATCCTCGAAAAGTCCACCGATGCGGCGACGATTTCCGAAGTCATCATTTCGGAGAACCGTGCGACCGTGATCGAGCGCAGCGGGGGATTGGCGACCGAGATCGAGCGGAATGTATTGCCGCCGAAATAAGTTCATATACGGCAAGGGCTTTTCGCGGACCTGACATGGAGCGCGCAGCACCGCGAATTCAATTCCCAGATTGGGCCGCTGTTTGGCCGGGAACGCCGCGGCGACATACAATGGCATGGCCAAACGAGTTGCGGGCAAAACGGATGTGGACGGTGAAGTTATGCTGCAAATGATTCGACACAAATCGGTGATGGTATTGCTGATGGGCGTCGCGCTAATCGCGGCGGGAATCCTCGGTCAGCCGCGGATCGCGGTGCAGGGCGCGGAGGCGGAAACGGCGAAAGAACAATCCGGGAGTTCATCCATGGTGACGGTGCGCATCATAAACAAGGAAGGCAGACTCACGGGGCCGGTCAGCGTCCCGCGCTTGGAACTTAGCGACGACGAGTGGCAGAAGCGCCTGACGCCGGAGCAGTTTCGGATTGTCCGCGCGAAAGGGACGGAACGGGCATTCTGCGGCACACTGCTCGACAACAAGAAGCACGGCTACTATCTTTGCGTCGCGTGCGGATTACCGCTGTTCCACTCCGGCGCGAAGTTCGACTCGGGCACCGGCTGGCCGAGCTTCTTTCAGCCGGTCGGAAAAGAGAACGTGATTGAAGAGTCGGATGTCTCCCACGGCATGGTCCGCACGGAGATTCTCTGCGCGCGGTGCGACGGCCATCTCGGGCACGTGTTCGAAGACGGACCGAAACCCACGGGCCTGCGCTACTGCCTCAATTCGGAATCGCTGAAGTTCGTTGACGATGCCGATGCGGCGTCGGCGGGCGAGGAAGTTCCGCCGCAGGCGTCGCTTGGTCCGGAAAAATCGGATGCCGCCACGGAACCCAAAGCAGTGACGCGCCTTCCCTTGCCTGCGAATGACACGGCGCTTGCGGCGGCGCCGGGGGAAGCCAAGGCCGTGTTTGCGGGGGGATGCTTCTGGTGCACTGAAGGTGTGTTCGAGAAGTTGGACGGCGTGAACGATGTAATGTCGGGCTACGCGAACGGCGATCCCGAGCGCACGACCTACGAAGAAGTCTGCGAAGGCGACACCGGCCACGCCGAATGCGTCCAGATTACGTACGATCCGTCGAAGATCACGTACGGGCGTCTGCTTCGCATCTTCATGGGCACGCACAATCCGACGCAACTCAACGCGCAAGGGGCTGACCACGGCACGCAATATCGTTCGGCAGTGTTCTACACGGACGACAAACAGAAAGAAGTCGCCGAATCGTATATCAAGGAACTGTCCGGCACGACGCTTTTCGGCGGCAAAAAGATCGTCACCGTGGTCGAGCCGCTCAAGGGCTTCTACCCGGCGGAGGACTACCATCAGGATTTCGTGAAGAACAATCCGAACTATCCCTACGTCCGGGCATACATGCCGGAAAAGCTGAAGAAGCTCGAGGAATTACTGAAGGATTGAGCGCGGATGCGGCGATGTTGCTGCATGTGAGTGGAAATGTTCTCGCGACAGGGCGGTAGAATGGGCAGTCGTTCGGGACGGGGGAAGCAGAATGGAGGTGCGCGACATGAAGCCGATTCGTGTGGTGATGCTGTGCTGCGCTATTGCCATTTGTTTCGGAGTGTCATTCTTTGCCGGGGTCGTGTACGCGGCTGACCAGCGGCTCACTGACGCCGATGGCAACCTGGAAAAGGCCATCGCGCTACTCCAGGCGGCGGAGAATCCCGGTGTTGAACCACCGTTCGGCGGGCACGACAAAAAAGCAATCAGTCATGCCAAGAAAGCGCGCAAACATATCGCCGAGGCGATCGCGTACGCGGACGGTATGCGCTAGGGGTTATCACCGCGTATGCTGATGCCACATTGGCGCCGTTCCACGATAGGGCTTGGTGCGGCGTGCTTTGTGCTACTCATGTTGTGCGGCTATCTCGCCGCCAGGTGGACTTCTCTGGTCGTCCACACCGCGTTCGCCGAAGACCAAATTCGAGTATTTGCGGACGCGGCCAATCGCGCGGCACGCGCCGAGCCGGGGGAAGCCGCCGACAGTCTTGCATACGTGATCGACTACTACCCGTCGGGCACGAAGCAGGCGACCGGATCGCGGCTCGATGCGTTAGTTGAAACAGCGCGGGATTCTGCGATTCTAAGCATCATTCGCTCACTGAAGGCCAAGACGGGAGAGAATCACGGCGAGGACCCAAAAGTTTGGGTAAAGAAATATGGGACAAAGTAATCCGGTCACCGCAGAGGGCTTCTACATTACCAAGACAATCTTTCCGAATTGATCGCCATTTTCCATGCGCTCCTGCGCGGCGCGCGCGTCGGCGAGCGGAAAGACTTTGTCGATGACCGGCTTCATCTTCGCCGCGGACACCGCCGAAACCATCGCGCGGAACTCTTCCTGCGACCCCATAGTCGATCCCATAACGCTGATGTGGTTCCAGTACAGGGCGGCGATGTCGACTTCCGCGGTCTTGCCGGTGGTGACGCCGCAGTGCACGATGCGGCCCCCTTTGCGCACGCTGGCGAAGTTGATGGGCCACGTGCCCGCGCCAGTGGTATCGAGCACCAGATCGACGCCGCGCCCGTGCGTGATGCGCTTTACCTCCGCGCCGACATCGGGCGTCTTCGCGTAGTTGATAAACGCATCCGCACCCATTTCACCCGCGCGTGTCAGTTTATCCTGCTTCGACGACGTTACGATTACGCGCGCACCCATGAGCTTCGCGAGTTGCAGCCCTGCGATTGCGACGCCGCCGCCGATTCCGTGAATCAGCACCGTCTCCCCCGCCTTCAATTGCCCACGCGTGGTAAGCATGCGCCACGCTGTGAGATAGGCCAGCGGGAGCGCGGCGGCTTCCTGCGTGGACAGGTGTTCCGGCGCGGGCACGAGGCATACCGCGGGGACAGCGGCGTTTTCCGCGAACGTGCCCCATCGTCCGAGCCCAACGATGCTATAGCTTGAGCATTCGCTGTGATCGCCGCGCAGGCACCACTCACAGCGACCACACCACAGCCCGGGATTCAGCACCACCCTGCTGCCAATCAGCGTGCGGTCCACCCCGTCGCCCACGTCCAGCACGGTCCCCGCGGCATCCGAACCGAGCACATGCGGAAAGGCCAACGTCAGCCCCGGCCTTCCCTTTCGCACCCAGATATCGAGATGGTTCAGGGCCGCGGCCTCGACATCGACGAGGGCCTCGCCAAAGCCGATTGTCGGGTTTGGCACGTCGCCAACGGAGAGTTGGTCAAGTTCTCCGTGGGAGCGAATATGTGCGGCGCGCATGGCGGTCTCCTCGTTGGATTAGCAACAACGTTGGGTTGCAACAGCCGGCGGTCCGGCTCGGTCGGAGCCTCGCCCCACCCGGCGAGGGACACGGCGTAACAGTAAGTCTAGCAAAGTGTGGAACTTATCGACAAGCGGGGACCCATATTCAATTAAATCAATACCGTATATTCCGCTAATCACGAAAATTCTTGCTAATTGGCGATAAATGTGATAGCCTTTCTCTGGCGTCCGTGGCAGGAGAACCGTCTCATGGAACTGGAACTAATACTCGCGCACATTCAGGAGCACGCAGCACAGTACGGGGTGGTTGCTGCGATTGTGGCGCCCCTGCTTTATTTCACACGCCGGTGGACATGGGGGCCGATTCAGTGGGTGCTCGAGTTGATCGTTTACTTTGGCATCTTCCACACGATCCTGCACTATGTCGTCGCATTGACCGACTGGTTCCAGTTCGAGTCGCAGATGAAGATGCTGGTCCAGGAGAAAGTCCGAATGGGGTACATGACCCCCTTGGCGGCGCCTTGGGAAATGGAAGCGTATAACCCGCAGTGGCTTTTCTATCTTGAGTGCGCTTCCGTCGTGTTGATAATTGCCGCGATGTTCCGGTACCGTCCCATGAAAACGCAGAAGCCTCTGCCAAAGCGCGAGGCATTGCGGAAAGGGGTCGCACCGGGGGTACGTCCGCCGACGTCCACTGTCCGCCCGAAAGGCTAAATCGCGGATGACAGATTTCTTCGTTCGGGGCGCCATCTCGAACGTGTTCACGGTCTGGGACGACCAGGGCCGGTTCGACCCGGATGGCCAGCGCAACCTCCTTGACTATCTCTACGACGCGGGTTCGATTTCCACCTATTTTGTTCGGTCCGGCATGGGCCAGATGTACGCCTACCAGTATGACGACGTGAAGGCGATGGCGTCGTTGGCGTGTGCGCATCTTGCCGGGCGCGCGCCGGTGCTGGTGGGGACCGCGGGGATTTGGGACAAGAACTACGACAAGCGGCCGGACCCCGGCGTGTTCATGCAACAGGCCGTTGAACTCAGCCAGTTTGCGGAGCAGCAGGGCGCGGCGGGCGTGGTCCACACGATGCCGGAAGCGTTATTGCCGCGAGACGGCGAGACGCACGCGGACGTGATCCTGCGTTATTTCGAGCGGATCAGCGACGCCGTCCAGGTCCCGATCTGGCTCTACCAACCGCCGGGCACCCAGAAGGAATACTGCGTAACCATGGATCTCGCGGTACGCCTCGCGGAAATCCCGCGCGTCGCCGCGATGAAAGTGTCCACGGTCGACGCGCAGTACATCTACAACCTGTGCTACGCGATGGCCCCGCTCGGTTTCAAGTTCATCGCCGGATCGGAGTGCGGGTTTCTCGCGGCGCTGTACGCAGGTGCATCGGCGTGCATCGGACAGGGCTGCACGCTGAATCCCGTTACCATCAAGGCCATTCAGGATCGATACGAGGCCGGGGACCAGCAGGGCGCTATAGAGGCGCAGCGCTCGACCAACTATCTCGTCGAGGTAGGCGTGAGCACGGTCGAATGGTTCAAGCGCTACATCACTGACCGCGGCTACCCGGTCTCGACGCATGCGCGCGACATGGGCGCGAACCCGTACGTCGGCGCGCCAGCGCCGTTGACGCAAGACGCGTACGAGTCGTTCAAGGCGGTCTTTGAGGCAGAATTGTTGAAGTTTGACACTGTGCCGCCGCGGCGATAACTCCTCCGCTTAGTTCACGCTCTCACGAGCGGGTAGTCCGCTTCACACCATGCACGGTAGCCGCCGTCCATCGACACGACATTGGTGTAGCCCATCTTCTGAACGGCGTCCGCTGCGAGGGCGCTGCGGTATCCGCCGCCGCAATACAGGACAATGTCCGCGCCGGAATCGGGGACTTTGGTTTCGATGTCGCGTTCGATGACGCCTTTGCCGATATGGATTGCACCGGGCAGGTGGGATTTGGCGAACTCGGATTCCTCCCGCACGTCGACGAGGAAGAACCGGTCTCCCGCGTCAAGCCGCCGCTTCAAATCGGCAATCGTGCATTCGCGAATACGTGAGCGGGCGTCGTTAACAATCGCCTCGAACCCGGGACTATGTTGTTTGGCCATGACACTTCGTAGGCTCCAAAAAAGTTTACTCCGTGTACAATATCATGGAGCGAGGGAAGTCCATGAACGACATCACACCGGCCAATGACGGTCTGACGGGCCACCGAATCGGTCAATTTCAGGTGGCGCGCCGCTTGGGGGCAGGCGGGATGGGCGAGGTGTATCTCGCGCGAGACGTTTCGTTGGGGAGGCCGGTGGCGCTTAAGGTGTTGCGGCCTGCGTGGGCGCGCGAGCCGCAGTTGGTCGAGCGGTTCCATCGCGAGGCGCGCGCGGCGGCGCAGTTGAGCCATCCCCACATCGTGCAAATATACGCGGTGGGCACGACGGACACGGTGACGTACATCGCGATGGAGTTTGTGCAAGGCGCGGCGCTGGACAGCGTACTGCGCCAGCATGGGGCCCTTCCGTGGCAGCGGGCGCTGAGCATCACAGGCCAGATTGCGTCGGCACTGGAAATGGCGCATGCGCGGGGAATTATTCATCGCGACATCAAGCCGGCAAACATCCTCATCGATCAACAGGGCCGTGCGCGGGTCACGGATTTTGGCGTCGCGAAGGTCATCGGGGCGAACACGCAACTGACGACCGACGGCACGCTGATTGGCACGCCGGAGTACATGTCTCCCGAACAATGCGGCCTAGGCAAGGTCACGCCGGCGAGCGATCTCTTTTCGCTTGGCGCGATGCTGTATGAAATGTTGACGGGATCGCTCCCGTTCACCGGCGAAACGTATGCGGGCGTCATTCGAAGTGTCACGCAAGACACGCCACGGCCCTTGGACGATCTCGTCATGGGCGTGCCGAACAGCGTGGTCTTCATTGTCGGAAAACTGTTGGAGAAAGACCCCGCACGACGCTACGCGACGGCGACGGAACTGATCGAGGACCTGTCGCGCATTGCGTCGGGCAGCGCGCCGCTGATCGATGTTACGGCGCAACCGGTTGCGGCCTTGCCGCCGCCTCGCGCCAAGCACCGCCCCCTGGTTACGACGAAAACGATTGGGATGGCTGCAGCGCTTGTCGTCGTGGCCGTCGGCATAGCGGCGGTTGGGTTGAGCGCGCGGTCGGATTCCGGCGCTTCACCGGCGACTGCTCCGACGCCGGCGGCGGACCCGGGCCAGGTCGAGATTGTAGCGCCGGCGACGCAAACGGCGGTTGCGCCGCTCGGACCTCCAGCGGGTATGCCCGGTCCACCTCCGCCGCTTTCCGCGCGGGAAGTGCTTACGCGCCACGACCTGAACCTCGACGGGCAGATCGTGGCGTCCGAACTGCCTGCGGAAGTACGGCCGCACCTGATGATGTTGGACACCGACAGGGATGGCGTGCTGACGCTGAAGGAACTGGAGGCCGCACCGCAGCGGCGGCCACCGCCGCAGGGCGGGCCGGGGGCGCATCCGCCTCCCGGTGACCCGAACTTCCCGTCGCAGGCCGGGGCACAAGGGCCGCCACCCCCGCCGGGGGCACAAGGGTTTGGGGCACCGCCACCTGGACCGCCAGGGCTTGGCGGGTCGAGGCCTCGACCTCGCTAGCGGGGCCAAACCTTCGCGTTTGGTGTTAAAGCCGGGAGAGTTGTTTGCCGAAAACTACGGCATGGTGAAGTTTGGAAGTTTCGATGGAAGAAAAGACTGCGCACCCCGGAAGCCTCGCCGGAAAGCGGCTGGGCAACTACCAAATCCATAGCCGCCTTGGGAAAGGTGGAATGGGCGAAGTGTACATAGCGCACGACATTCCGCTCGATCGGCCGGTCGCGCTCAAAGTGCTTCGCGCGGGTCTGGCGCACGACGAGCAACTGGTCGAACGCTTCCACCGCGAAGCGCGCGCGGCAGCGAAGTTGAACCATCCGAACATCGTGCAGATTTACGCGGTTGGCACGGAAGACGGCGTGCCGTATTTCGCGATGGAATGGATCGATGGCGCACCGCTCGATACGGTGTTGAAAGAGCAGGGCGCAATCCCGTGGCAGCGCGCCATGAATATCGTTGGCCAGGTCGCGTCCGCTCTCGAGACGGCGCACGCGAGGGGCGTCATCCACCGCGACATCAAACCGGCGAACATACTGATCGACAAGCGGGAACAGGCGCACGTCAGCGATTTTGGCGTCGCGAAAGTTCTATCCGCGCGGACCCAATTGACGACGGAAGGCACATACATCGGGACGCCGCAGTACATGTCGCCCGAGCAATGCGGCATGGGCGAGATATCGCCCGCGAGCGATCTTTTTTCGCTCGGCGCGACCGCGTATGAAATGCTAACCGGCGCGGTTCCCTTTGAAGGCGACACGCCGGCGACGCTGATTCGAAAGATCACGCAGGACCCGCCCAAGCCGCTCGATGACATGGTCATGGGCGTACCGGATTCGGTGAAGGTACTTGTCCACCGTCTGTTGGAGAAGGACACGGAGCGGCGGTATCAGTCGGCGCATGACGTGCTAACCGACCTCGCGCTGATCAAAGCGGGCACGGCGTTGAAACAGACTGTCGCGATGCGGGCGCCGGAGAACTCGCCTTCGCGCATACCAACGAGACGGCGCGCGTCAATGCGCACAATCGCAATCGTTGCCGGAGTTCTACTTCTTGCGGTCATGGCCGGTGCGGTGGGCCTTCGCGAAAAGCGGAAGCAGACGGAGCAGCGGAACCAGGCGAAAGCCGAGGCATCCGCGAGCGCCCCGGCAAGCGCCGAGGATGCGCTCGACGGCGCATCGCTGCCCGCGCCAGGCGATGTGATCGCGCGTTTCGACGCCAATCGCAGCGGAGCCGTCGAACCGGAAGAAATGCCGGCCAACGCAAAGGGTGTCCTTTTGAAGGCGGACCGCGACGGCGACGGCACGGTGACGCGCGACGAGATCATGGCGATGCGAAAGCGATTGGCCGGGCAGTTTCTCGGCGCGCGAGACCGCGCGGACCAACGGCCAAATCTGCGGAAGGACACGATCCAGCCGGAGGACGTCATGCTTTTGTATGACAAGAACGCGGACGGCGTCATCACGCTGGACGAAGTGCCGGCGGAACTTGGCAACTTTTTCCGTGCGAACGATCTCAATCGGGATTCGAACGTGACGTTACAGGAGATTGAAGAGAATCGCGCCAGAATCCTGCAGAGGCAACCGAAACGATCCGGCACGCAATGAAGCCGGCACCGTATCGCCCCGCTTGACTTTTGACCGTTCACCCAGATAATCATCCGCAGCGGGGTGAGATAGTGCGCCATATGCGCGCACCCGCAACCGCCCGGGGAGCGACATGGCCGCGACCACACGCGTTTACGTAACGAAGGATAGGCTGTCCGCGCGAGTGGACTGCATCGTGGATTCGGGCAACGTAAACGAAACCGTCGCGGACGTGTTGGTGCAAAGCGCCACCATGGGTATTGATCCGCCGTTGAAGGCGGCGAATATCCAGGCCGCATTGCTTGCGGCGGCGTCGAGCGGTCCGCACGTTGCAGGGTTGGTGTTGTCGCAGGGGACGCCGCCGATTCCGTCCGTGCCCGGCTCGCTTTCGTGGGAGCGCGACTTTTTCTCCGCGCCGTTTGTGGAAAACCCCAAGACGGGCAGGGTGGACTATCGCCAGCACCTCGATAACAGTATTGTTGCGTCGGGCGACATCATCGCCACATTAACCCCTCCGAAGCCCGGCACGCCCGGGTTGGATGTATTCGGAAAGACCATCGCTGTCGCGAAACCGGGAGGACCGAATGTCCGCGCGGGCGAAGGCGTGGAATTCGATGGGGCGACCAATACGTTTGTTGCGACCACGATCGGACGCGTGCGATTTGCGAAGGGCGTTCTATCCGTCGACCGCACGTATTCGGTCAAGGGCAGCATTGGAATCAAGACGGGGCATGTCAATTACCCGGGGGCGGTGGACGTCGCCAAGGATGTCGAGCCGGATTCGATACTCGAGGCGGGCGGTACTGTACACGTGGCCGGGGCCGCGGAGGAATGCATTATAGAAGCGGGCGGCGACGTTCTGATCGGGCACGGAATCATTGGCGGCGGCAAGACCAAGGTCCACGCCGGAGGAAGTATTGAGGCCGCGTTTGCAGAACGCGCCGAGATTGTTGCGGGCCACGACGTTCGAATTCGGCGCGAATTGATCCAATGCTTGACGAACGCGCACGGCGCGGTACTGATTCCGGACGGGCAAATCATCGGCGGCAGGGTGAATGCGGTGTTCGGGATCGATGCGGGACAAGTCGGCAGCCACGGGGACGTGCCCACGACCTTGATCGCGGGGGTCGACGCGACATTGCAGGAGCAGATTGCGTCCCGCCACGCGGATGCGGACGAGTGCCACGAGGAGATCGTACAGCTTAACGAACGAATCGCGCCGTTCAAGGCGCGGGAAAGCACGCTTTCCTCCTATTTGAAGGACAAGATGGATGCGTTGCTGAGGGACCTCGCGAAGGCGGAGGCCCGGCTCGAACAAACGACTCACGAGCTTGAGCAGCTCACGGCGCAGTCCAACGAGCGAGCGAAGTCCGTCATACGAATTCGGCGCAAGGTGTACCCCGACACGCACCTTCGCATCGCGTACGCGAAACTGGACGTGGAGCGTGAGATGGACGGCCCTCTCGTGGCCCGGTTGAACGATGAGGGCGAATTGGTGCTCGAGCCGGATTCGAGCGCATAGCGCTTGGGATTCACGCTGTTGGTCGTCGTTGCGCGCCCGCACGCAAGCATGTAAAAGTCTGTGAATCCTCTCCGTGGCTCACGCCAGCAACCGCACCTACTCCGGCAGCGCTCTGAAATTGCGCACTGTGTAGTGGCAGCCCGCCGGATGTAATTGGCACTGAGTTCCGATTACGATTACGAGTCGCCATAAAGCACTGCTTCACGCAAAGTCGATTGAAATTGGTGGAGACCAAAGGACCGAAGGGACCTAAAGGACGAGAGGCGTGACCACTTGTATCAATGGTAGCACGAGCACGAGAATACGGTACACGCAAGTCTGAAACGATTTTGAAGCGCGCGAAGCGCCGCGGCACATCGCGGTTCAATTAGGGAGGAGGGTCCGTCTGCGCATGTCCAAGCCCGTAGTACTGGCTGTTGCGGCACACCCCGATGATATCGAGCTCATGATGGCGGGGACGATGCTGATGCTCGCCCGCGCGGGCTGGGAAGTGCATTACATCAACCTATGCAACGGATCGATGGGAACTGCCGAGCACGATCGTGACACGATCGTTGCGATTCGCGCTGAAGAAGGGCGCGAAGCCGCGCGAATCCTGGGGGCGACGTGGCACCCGCCCATGGTTGACGACCTTGACCTCTACTACGACCGATCCCTTCCGCGCCGGCTCGGCGCGGTAGTGCGCGATGTGAAACCGGCGATTATGCTCGTGCAGTCGCCGCAGGACTACATGGAAGATCATATGAACGCGTGCCGTGTGGCCGTGACCGCTGCGTTTTGCCGCGGCATGCGCAACTTCATCACCGACCCGATTCGCGAGCCGGTTGCCGGGGAAGTCACGCTGTACCACGCGTTGCCATGGGGTTTGCGCGATCCGCTGCGCCGCGTCATCCGCGCGGGTCAGTATGTGAATATTGAGCCGGTGCTCACGATGAAGCGCGCCGCGCTGGCCGCGCACAAGAGTCAAAAGGAATGGCTCGACCGAAGCCAGGGTCTCGATAGTTACCTCACGACGATGGAAGATATGGCGCGTCAGGTTGGGCGCATGTCCGGCACGTTCGATTGCGCCGAAGGCTGGCGCCGCCATCTGCATCTGGGATTCTGCGCCGAAGGCGCCGACCCGTTGGCTGACGCGCTCGGCAATTCAGTCGTTATTGACGAAGCCTACGAGCGAGCCCTGGACCAATGACGCGCGATTGTCCCGTGCAACGATTCGGCGCTGCGTTCGGCGTCCTTTGCCTGTGTATCTGGAGCGAAGCAGGCGCGGCGAGATTTGACGCGAGCGCTCTATCCCCGGACGAGGCGGGGACCTTGTCGGAGGCGCGCGCGATCATTGAGCGCGTGCGAACGGGCGAGGTTACGCTGCGTGTCATAGACGGTTCCGGCGCGCCGGTCGCAAACGCGCCGATTACCGTCGAACTGAAGCAGCACGCGTTTCTCTTCGGGTGCAACATTTTCGGGTTTGACGAATTCGCGAGCGACGCCGAGAACGAGGAGTACAAACAGCGGTTCGAGGAACTATTCAATTACGCCACGACGGGGTTTTACTGGAAGTCGTACGAACCGATACGCGGCAAGCCGAACTATGCAAAGACGGACGCGATAGTGGCGTGGTGCAAAGCGCGCGGTATTCGCGTAAAGGGGCATCCGTTGCTGTGGGACCATGAGGCCGCGGAACCGGTATGGTCAGACGGCCAGCCGAGCATGGACATCCAGCAGCAACGCGTACGCGAGATCGTGTCGCGCTACAAGGGCGCGATTGACTATTGGGAAGTGGTCAACGAACCGTCGCACGTAACCGGTGTTGCGATAGACGGACCCTACCGTTGGGCGCGAGAGTCCGACCGGAACGCGCACCTCATCGTCAACGACTACCACGTCATGGCGGATGGATACCGCCCGTTCTTCGAGCTTCTTCAGAATGCGATCGACAACGCAATTCCATTTGACGGCGTCGGCATTCAGGCGCACGAACCGCGCACGATGCGATTTCCGCTGCATCGCGTAAAGGCCACGCTGGACACGTATGCGACGCTTGGCAAGTCGATCCACATCACCGAATTTACGCCGACGTCCGCCGGCGCGCCGATTACCGGATCGACGATCAAAGGCAACTGGAACGAACAAAGGCAGGCGGAGTACGCCGAACAGTTTTACACAGTTTGCTTCGCGCACCCGGCAGTCGCGGCGATCACGTGGTGGGACCTGTGCGACGCGAAATCGTGGTTGAAAGGCGGCGGTCTGCTGCGCGATGACCTCTCCCCGAAGCCTGCGTACGACGCATTGAAGCGGCTCATTCGCGAGCAATGGCACACGCGCGAGAGGGGCGAGACCGACGGGCAGGGAACCTTCTCGCTGCGCGGCTATTTCGGGTCCTACCGGGTCGAGGTCGGGAAGGACGACGGAATGCTGTCGGCGGAGATTCGATTGGAGGAGAAGACGAGATCGCCGATGGTAGTCACAGTGGAATGACGCGGTTATCGATCGCGATTTCGAGTGGAAGTTTACGCGGGTATCAGCCGGGCGTGAATGAAGCTGGCGGTGGCCAAAGGACCCAGCGCGGCTTGTGGCCGCAACCAAAGAGTTTTGTCAATCAATTTCAAATTTGAGATTGCAGAATTTCAGAGAGCACCTCGATGAAGCAATGGAGCTTACGCGAGGAGTGCAAAACTTCGTGGATATCTTTGCCGGAATCGATGCAAGGGCCTCTAACATTAATGCCAAAACCCCTTCAGGGTACATTCCCCAATGGGGAGTGGTTGGTACCCAGGGTAGCCCCGCCTGCGTCGGAGCGACTTCGGCGGGCCAACCTTGGGCTGCGCGCCGAAACCCCTTCGGGGTAAACGCAAAGACGTCATGATTGTTAGAAGTCCTAAAGGACCAAGAGCACCCAAACGGCGAGGGACGGATTCGAGTATTTTGCGAGTAGTGATTCGCAGTGGTTCATTCCGCATGGAATTGTTGGTAAAGCCGATGCGCAGTCTGTCATTCACGGAATTCACGTGCTGACCGCGAAGTAATCGGAAAACTTGGAGCCGGGCCGTTAACACCGTACTCGAGATGCTGGGCGAGCGTAACCTGATTCCATCGCTGGGAGCCTTGTATCTCTCGTTCGAGTGGGTCGTGCGAATTGTGATGCTGGTATACGTGCCGCAGCGCCGTAGTCCCGCCGCTGCGCGCACGTGGCTGCTCTTCATCTTTTTTCTACCCGTCGCCGGACTTCTGGTCTATTGGTGGTTCGGCCGCATCTACGTGCCGAAGAAGCGTCTCGACCTGCAGAAGCGCGCGTCGGACTGGGTGCGCGAAGCCATCAAACAGTGGGACGTGCAGCAGGCCCCGGAGACGCGCGTGGTTCCGACGGTGGTTGGGCAGGCCGCGCGCCTTGCGAAAGCCCTCGGGCAGTTTCCGGTTGCGGCGGGCAACACGGTCGAGCTGATCGACGACTACGACAAAAGTATCCAATGCCTTGTGGACGACATCGATGCCGCGCGGTCGCACGTGCATTTGTTGTTTTACATATTTTCGGACGACGCAGTGGGACAGCGCGTGACGGAATCGCTTGGGCGCGCGGTGAAGCGGGGCGTTTCGTGCAGAGTGCTTATCGATTACCTCGGGTCGCGCCCGTACCTGGCACGGCTCACGGCGGAAATGCGCGAGGCTGGAATCGAAGTCACGCCCGTAATGCCGGTGGGCCCGTTCCGATCGAATGCGGCGCGGTTCGATCTGCGCAACCATCGCAAGATTGCGGTGATTGACGGAATCATCGGACACGTCGGGTCACAGAACATCGTGGCCGCCGATTTCAAGCCCGGTCTCGTGTTCGAAGAACTGGTCGCGCGCGTGGAAGGCCCGGTGGTATCGCAGTTGCAGGTGTCCCTGCTCGCGGACCGCTACTTTGAGATAGGAGAGCTCATCGACGACAACTCGCTCTTTCCGCACCCGCACGCCAAAGGTACGGCGCACGCGCAGGTGTTGCCCAGCGGGCCGGGCTTTGCGGGGGGCGGAATACAGAGCCTTATCGTGGCCATGATCCATGACGCGGAAAAGCGCGTCGTTATTACCACGCCGTACTTCATTCCCGACGAACCGCTCTTGCAGGCGATGCGCACGGCGGTGTCCACCGGCGTTGAAGTGCACCTTATCCTGTCGGAACAGCGCGATCAGTTTTTCGTGGGGTTCGCGCAACAATCGTTCTACGAAGAAGTGTTGGAGGCGGGCGTTCACATCCACCTCTACCAGCCCCGTTTCCTTCATGCCAAACACATGACAGTGGACGACTCGATTTCGGTAATCGGGTCGAACAACGTGGACATCCGATCGTTCGCGTTAAACAACGAAGTTTGTCTCATTGTGTACGACGAGGACGTCGTTCGGAAGCACAGGGAGATTGAGGCGCGCTACTTTGCGAACAGCCGTGAACTAACCCTTAAAGAGTGGAACAAGCGCCCGATTGTCAAGCAGGCGTTTCAAAGCGTGTGCCGATTGGTGGATTCGCTGCTGTGACGATCGCTTGGAGACTCGATGTCGTGGAGCAATTTAAGAAACGTCGTAGCCGGTACGTCCCATGAGGCTCGGTGCAAATCGAGTGTGCGATCACGATTACGAGTCGTAATGAACAGAGTTCCCCCTGAGATTATGAAAAGTTGAGCCGTGCGCTTTCAGCGAGCGGTGACAGGGGTGTGGACATTTTCCAGGGGCAATGCCCCTGGCTAGGGTTGCATTGCGCCTTTGGCGCGCGGGACGATTGGTGCGTTTTCGGATTAGTTGTCATACCCCTATCGGGGCACCCAGAAACCGTGAAGATGCAACTTCAGATTTGAAATCTCATATTTCAAACCAACACGAGCGGGATGTCTAAAAGGTCCATTTTCGGAAATACAGGATTACGATTACGAGCACGAGAATTCAGCGATGTAATATCTCGAATTGCATTAGTCGGTCATCCAATTGCGGACCAGATAGACAATCAGCCCAATCAGCAATCCAGTCAGCAGCGCTGTCACGAGCAACGACGCCGCGGCGCCCGCCTTGGTCTGTGTTCCGCGCGCGGATTTCGCTCCCCAGACGTAGGCGATGCTGGGGTCCGCCCTCAGGTTGCCGAGGTTCGCGCGAAAGACTGGTTCGTAAGCGGGAAAATCGGGAGCCAGCGCGAATGCACTCGCTCGGATGAGGCCCTGTTCCGTCGGCGCGCACGCGAGCAACCCCGAAACCGGCCCTACCGTCGCGACGTTCGCCTCAGCGCGAAGCCAGAGCAATTTGGTCTCTTGGTCAAATACCGGCGCGTCGATGCGAAATCCTGTGGCAATCGATCCGAGATTTCGTTGTTCATTGCGGGCCACGGCGGACATGTCGATTTTTTCTGCCTGCTCCAGTGTTGCCTGCGGCAGTCTGCCCGTACGCCGGTTTTCGACGAGGATGTAGGGATAGGTGAACCACTCGCCCGAATTCGCCTGAAAACCGTAGTCGTATCGTTCGATGCCGGCGTTTGGCGCGAGACTCTTAACGGTTGCCGCGTATTCGTCGAGCACATCGCGCGGGATTTCGATCCAACCGTCCGGTATCGTCATCGAGAATTCCGGCTTCTGAATCGCTTGGTCCGCTGACGCAATACCGGCGATTGACAGGACAATCAGGAATACGGAGATTCTCGCGGTAAGTCGGCGGTCCATTCGGGTTGGATGTATCACGCTTACGCATCCCTGTCGCGGCAAGTGTACCGTATCGTCCTATAACAGTCGAGTCTCACTTGTCATGGCGCACGCGCGATGGTAGGTTGATCTGCAATGTCTACCGCCCCTCAATACGCGGCCGAGGGCGCCAAACGGCGCGAACGCGGGCCGTGCGCTGTACGCGCGTCGTCGTTCTTTTCGATCGTTATGCTCATTGGTTGTCAATCGCTTCCGCCACAGCCCGCGGAATCCGACGCCACGCTGTCCGCTGAACTCGCATCGGCATATGAATCGATCGTCGTCCCATTTACGAAGCAATATTGTCTTGCGTGTCACGATGCGGAGGAGATGAAGGGCGATATCGATCTTGAATCGTTCGAATCGCCGGGCGCGGCGTTGGCGGAAACGGAACTTTGGGACCGTGTCCGTGCGATGATTCAGTCGGGCGAGATGCCGCCCAAGAAGCGGCCACAACCGAAGCCGGACGAGGTTGCCTTGGTTGTGGAGTTTTTACTTGAGCACGGGAAATCCCAACGAGTCGCGATGACGCCTGACCCCGGCCGGGTTACGGTGCGCCGGTTGAACCGCGCGGAATACAACAACACGGTTCGCGACTTGCTTGGCGTCGAATTCCGGCCAGCGGACGATTTTCCGGCGGACGACAGCGGGTATGGTTTCGACACGATCGGTAGCGTGCTGTCGGTGTCGCCGCTGCTCTTGGAGAAGTATCTCGCAGCCGCCGAACGCATCGCGCGTGATGTCGTTATGCGCGAATCCTGCGATAACGACGCGAGCACGCGGCACTTCGTCTTGACCTGCGAGCACCCGGACAAGCCGCATACGAAGGCGTGCGCACGGCGCGTACTCGAGCCGCTCGCGCGTCGCGCATACCGGCGTCCACCGACCGCGGAAGAAATGAAAAAGCTAACGGGATTCGTCGGGCTTGCGGCCGAGAGTGGCGACGGCTTCGAGCAAGGCGTGGAGATTGCGTTACAGGCGCTGCTCGTGTCGCCCCAGTTCATCTATCGCATCGAGCACAACGAGCCGGCGCGGTTCGGCAAGCGCGACCGCCGGCTTGAAGACTACGAACTTGCGTCGCGCCTTTCGTATTTCCTGTGGAGCAGCATGCCGGACGACGAGTTGTTGGACACGGCGCACGATGGCGCGCTCCGCAATCCGCGCGTGCTGCGCGAGCAGTTGCAGCGCATGCTTCGTGATCCGAAGTCGGCGGCGCTGGCGGACCACTTCGCGGGGCAATGGCTCGAGTTCCGCAACATGGCCGTGGCCGATCCCGATCCGAAACTGTTCCCTTCCTTCGACAACGCGCTGCGAAGCGCAATGACGCAAGAGACGTCGCTGTTCTTCGGGGCGATCGTCCGCGACGACCGCAGCATTCTGGAATTCATCGACGCCAACTACACGTACTTGAACGAACGACTCGCCCGTCATTACGGCATCGAGGGAGTCACGGGCGACTCGTTCCGGCGTGTCGCGGTGAATCCCGGGCAGCGTGGCGGCGTGCTTACGCACGCGAGTGTTCTTACGGTGACGTCGTACCCCACGCGCACGTCGCCAGTGTTACGCGGGGTGTGGGTGCTGCAAAACATCCTCGCCGCGCCCCCGCCTGCCCCGCCGCCGGACGTGCCGGCGCTCGAGGCGGCGAATATAGACCCCAACGCGCCGATGCGCGAGCGCCTGGAAGCGCACCGGAAGAACGAGAGTTGTGCGTCGTGTCACGCGCGGATCGATCCGCTCGGGTTCGGCCTCGAGAATTTCGACGCGATCGGTGCGTGGCGCACGACCGAGGGGGACCGGCCCATAGACAATTCGGGCACGTTGCCGGACGGTCGCTCGTTCTCAGGGGTAGAGGAACTCAAGAAAATGCTCATGGAGCGCAAAGACGATTTTGCTCGATGTCTGGCGGAGAAAATGCTAACCTACGGACTCGGAAGAGGTCTTGAGCCGTACGACGCGCCGGTGGTCGACAAGATTGTCGCCAACGTGGCGCGGAACGAGTATCGGTTCTCCGCGCTCGCATACGAGATTGTAAGCAGTCTGCCATTTCAAAAGCGCAGAGGCGAGGATGAAATCGGTGGCGACGATTCTGCAGAGGCGAAAACTGGATCGTAGGACGTTTCTTCGCGGCGTTGGCGCTTCGATCGCGTTGCCCATGCTGGACGCGATGGCGTCCGCCGCGCCGAGGCCGCCGGTGTCCGCTTCGCCGGTTCGCATGAGCTTCGTGTACATTCCGAATGGCGTCATCGTGGAAGACTGGACGCCCACTAGCGATGGCACGGAATTCGCCCTGCCGCACATTCTGGAGCCGCTCGCGCCGCACCGGGACCACGTGAACGTCCTGAGCGGCCTCGCGCAATACAACGCGCAATCGCTGGGCGACGGCGGCGGCGATCACGCGCGCGCGGCGGCGGTATTCCTTACCGGGGTACACCCGAACAAGACCGACGGCGCGGACATACGCGCGGGCATTTCGGTGGATCAGATCGCCGCGCAGCAGATAGGCCGCCACACGCGGTTCCCGTCCCTTGAACTCACGTGCGAACCCGGCAAGCTTGCGGGGAATTGCGACACAGGGTATAGCTGCGCGTATTCGAACAGCATTTCGTGGCGCACCGCAACCACGCCCAACCCGCCGGAAGGCAACCCGCGCGCGGTGTTCGAACGTTTGTTTGGCGGCAACGCCGAAAACGTCGATCCGTCCACGCGCGAGAAGCGTAAGAAGTACAGGGGTAGTATCCTCGATTTCGTGTTGGAGGACACGCAGGCGCTGCAAAAAACACTGGGGCCGAGCGACCGGCGTAAACTCGACGAGTACCTGTACGCCGTGCGCACGTTGGAGCGGCGGATCGAGTCCAACGAACGATTTGCGGCGGGCGAGGTAGACCTCGACGTACCCGAGAGTGCACCGAAAGACTTTGGCGAATACGCGCGGCTCATGTTCGACTTGCAGGTCCTCGCGTTCCAGACGGACCAGACGCGGGTGATAACTTTTATGGTGGCGCACGAGGGGAGCAATCGCGCGTACCGCGAAGCGGGAGTCACCGGCGGCCACCACGGCATCAGCCATCACCAGGGCGACCCGGCCAAGATCGCGGACATCCGCAAGATCAACCGGTATCATATGGAGCAGTTCGCGTATTTCGTCGAGCGGCTGAAATCCACCGAGGATGGCGACGGGTCGCTGCTCGATCATTCGATGGTGGTGTACGGCAGCGGCATCGGCGACGGAAACCGGCACAACCACAACGACCTGCCCATACTGCTTGCCGGCAATGCGGGCGGCAAGGTTGCAGGCGGCCGTCATATTTCGTACGCGAAAGACACTCCGTTGAACAACCTGTACCTGAATATGCTCGAACATGCGGGCATTCCCACCGAAAAACTCGGCGACAGCACCGGCAGGCTTGACTATCTCAGCGGAGTCTGACGTTCGGAGCGCTACTGTATCGGCGGTCCGTAGAAGTCCATCGTAAGTTCGTACTGATTTTTGTCGTCCAACGCGATCTTCATTTTCCACGCGTAGGCCGAATCAACGTTGCCGTCGCCCTCCTTATGCACAACTTCCAGTGTCTGCGAGTCGCCGAATACGTCGTTGTTCATCCCCGCCATGTAACCCATAACCGGTACCTTGGAACGGAACTCGACTATGACCTCGTCTTCGGCGACGTCATCCTTGCCGGCGCGCATGGCATTTGACCGCACCTCAAATTTGTTGAACATGGAGTCGTCGTAGTCGGTGAAGTGCTCGAAGGTACATGGCGCGCCCGGCGTATTGCAGGTCGCAACCACACGAACACTGGCGATCTTGTTGACCTGGCCCTTGGGACATCCCATCAAACACAGTGCGGCAATTAGACACAGGAACATCATCCTCATCGCACTTCCCTCGCTTTTAGAAGTACTGCGCCACGTTTAGCCTTGCACCGGCACCTTGCTCGAACGGCACGTGCGGCCGCTTTTGCGACGATAGCACGGGGTCCGAGATTCGGCAATCGAAATCGGTTCCGTGGAGGTGGGGCGCAGTCGCCGGGGGGGCGGCGTCGGGAGCCTGGCACAGCCACAGGGAGTCTGCATACCAACACTTGGAGGCGTGTAAATGCTTTTAATGTGAATTAATATTTTTATTAGTTACGACTATTGATTAATTGTGATACGAGCGTGCCTTACAGGACATAGTGGTAGATAGAGTTGGCGGGCCAATTGTTTCATTTGCGGGGTATTCGGTGTAGAATGTGGTAGTATTTGGACTGGTGGTGGGAGAAGTGGCATGGAAAGACAGGAAAATTATTGACAAAGTTCTATGATTGCTCCATAATACAACGGACTGAGGAGGTTGTGTTTGGGACTGATTGCTTGGCAGCGGCCCCTATGCGAGACGGGCGCTGACCGCAAACGCGCGCGCAATGCGCCATGGGAACTAGTCGCATGAAACGAACGGTAACGGCGATAGCGCTTGTCATAGCGATGGTGTTCGGGGCAACGGGATGCCCCGTGAACTATGCGATCATTGTGAGCATTCCGGACCCGGTCCTGGAGGCGGCGATACGGGCGGAGTTGGGAATGCCGTTGGGCTTCCTCACGCGCGCCGACTTATTGCGTTTGCGCCAGCTCGACTCGCGGGGCACGGGCATTTCCGATTTGACGGGGCTTGAGAACGCGACGAACCTGACCTTTCTTGATTTGAGCGGGAATCCGTTTTCCGACATCACCCCCATTGCCAGTCTCGTCAATCTGCTGAATCTGAACATCGACGGGACGGACGTATTCGAGCTCTCCGCGCTCGCGGGCCTCATCAATCTCGATTCGTTGAGCGCGTGTGGGACTTTGGTGACGGACATCCAGCCGCTTGTGACCAATTCCGTGAATGGCGGGTTGGGCACGGGCGATTTCGTCAATCTCACCTGTAGCGAATTGAGCGACCAGGCCAACGATTTCGATATTCCGTTTCTGCAATCGGCCGGCGTCAACGTAGTGTGCTGCGGAAGCTGATGCATCGCGGCACGTCAACATACGCAAGTACCTAGCGATACGGCCGCGGGCCCGCGCCTGCGGCTGCTTGCCGGACCACGGCGCGGTCCGGCCTAGGGCTTGTGCCAGTGAAGTGGCGGCACGGTAGCGCTGCTTCGTTTCGGAGGTACGTCAACCATGTATCGACTAACGGGTTGGGCGAAAGCGGTCGCCGTCGTGCTGGGCTGCGCGGCGCTGATGGGCTGTCCCACCGGCGGCGGAACGGTATCCGGGCTGGCTGTGAATCCTGCTGCGGTCAATTTCGGCAGCAACGGCACGAAGGAAGACATATCGATTTTTAACACGGGTGCGGGTGTGATCGCGTGGACGTTAACGGAGAATATTGCGTGGCTGAGCGCGAACGTTACGTCGGGCACAGTGACGACTGAAATTGACCATGTGAAACTTACGGTCGACCGCGACGGACTGGCCCCGGGCACCTATACCGGCAAGATTGCGATTTCTTCTGCGACGACAACGAAACAGATCAACGTGGCGATGACGGTTGCGGGCGACCCTGATTTCGAGGTCGATCCGTTGACGATTAACCTCTTGAATAACCAGGAGGAAGCCGAATTCACGATTACGAACACGGGCGAGGGTCCTCTAACGTGGAACGTGAAACTGCAGGACCCTGACGACCCGAATTCGACCATCCCCTTCCCCGATTACCTCATGATCGATCCCGCGTCCGGCACAACGCAGCCGGGTAACACTTCGACCATTGACGTCGCGATCGATCGCGACTTGTTGGATGACGGGATTTTTGGGCTTGTGCTGCTGATCGACACGAACGCAGGCGACACGCAGGTCACAGTCAACATTACGCAGGGCGCGAGCGCGTCGATTGGTGTAGAGCCGTCGGTGCTTGATTTCGGCGAGACGGAAAATACGCTGACGTTTGACGTGTTTAACAACGGCGAGCCGGGCAGCGTGCTCGATTTCACGCTGTCGACGGACCGCCCCGATCTGATTTTCTTCGATCCCGCGGACGGCACGAGTATCGGCACGGACAATATTCTGGACTACGATCGTGTGCCCATCACGGTGACGATCGACCGAAACGCGCTGACGGGTTCGAGTGACGGCGGCACGATCACCGTGTCCGGCATTGGCATCGACCCGGTGGACGTCGTGATCAGCGTGACGGCGGCGCCACTTGGATTCGAGGGCGCCGAGAACCGTACACGCGCGCCGTTCATCATGCGCTTCGTGTTCCTCATGCGGGACGCCTTGGGCGACGCCATCGATTCGACCGACCCGGACGTGTTCGCGGAACTGCAGACCGCCTTCTCGATTCAGGAAGACGGGATCGATCTCGATACGGACGAAACGAACCTGTTTGTCACGTCGGCGGAGAACCTGCGGTACAACATCGCGCTGCTGCTGGACTATACGGGCAGCATGTTCAACGCCGGCCCGGGCAATGGCGCGGTTATTGAACAAATGGTCACGGCATCGCTGGACTTCATCGAAGACCTGCCCGATTCGTGGCGCCTGGCGATCATGGAATACCACGACCGTCAGCAGACGGACCGCTTGGTACACAACTTCTCGACGTCCAAGGACTCGTTGAAGGCGGGACTTCAGGCGTTCCAAGTGCCGATCGGCGAGAACGGCGCGTCCGAAGTCTATGACGCGATCATCGACGCGTGCCAGCGCATCGAGAACGAAGATATCGGCGTGCCGTCCTTCGACGACGCAGACGTTCGGGCGCTCATCTTTATTTCGGACGGGCGCGACACATCGAGCATCGCAAGCCTCGAAGAGTGCATTACCGCCGCGACGGACCGCCGCGTGCGCTTGTACCCGATTGGGTTTGGCCAAACGGTGAATGCTTCGCCGTTGATTCAGATTGCGACGCAGACCGGCGGGCATTACTACGCGGCGCCAAATGCGGCCGAACTCGTCAATCTGTTGCAGAGCGAAACCGGCGCGCCAGGAAATCCGCCGGGCCTGATCATTACGGAACTGCTGCGCCAAATTGTGCTGACGTACATTTCTCTCTTCCAAGAGGGATCGCACAACTATCTGATCACTGCCGAGTACCAGGGCATTATGGGTTCGTTCCAGCGGGATGCCGTGATCGCAATCGGCGGCGACGTGCGCGCGGGCCAATTGAGCCTGCGCACCGCGGGCATTCAGCCGGATGGCACGGCGGACCTATTTATTCGGGCCGATTACGTACCGCGCAACATCAGCCAGATCAAGATCAAATTGCTCAGCACGGAGCAGTACACGCTCACGATTGATCCGGACGGCCTGTTGGACGGTTGGTTCCTCGTGAACAATGGAGGCGGCGTGTACACGGCGTTGACGTCCGAGACCACGCCGTTGAGGTACGGCGCGTTTGGCAACATGTTCCGGGTTCAATTCACCGGCCTGAACACGACCGACATCGTTCCGGTGGTGTTCCGAGTGGACAACCAGATTTACGTGAACCCGCCGTTCACGAAGTTCTTCCAGTACCCCGACGGAATTCTCGTGCAGGAAGGCTCGACGCAGGCTTCGGTCATCCCGATTCTGCTTGAAGACGGGTTCGATCCCGACGCGGTAAACGCGTGGGACCGCGACGAAGACGGTACGCCGGACTTCGATGATTTGTTCCCGGACGATGATACGCAGTCATAACGGAAAGGTGGAGACATCACAGCCTCACGCGAACCAGGCAAATCGCCGCATACGCGTTTAGGGAGTAGGTCCATGAGTCGTCGATCAGTAGTAACGCTGCAAATTACCGCGCTGATTGCCATGTTGGGCGCGGCGGGCTGTCCCCCTGGAGGTGGCACATCGAGCACGCCTGTTTTGTCGGTAATTCCGGCGGCGTTCAATTTTGGCGTGAACAAGGACGAAGACAACTTTGCAGTACAGAACGCGGGCTCGGGCGTGCTGGTGTGGTCGGTAAACGAATCGATCGATTGGTTGTCGGTTTCCCCTAGCAACGGCAGCACGCCGGTGGGCGGGCCGTCGATAGCGACGATAACGGTAGACCGGACCGGCCTTGCGCCGGGCACGTATACGGAGGAATTCTCCATCGCGTCCAACGGTGGCACGCGGACGATTTCCGTAACAATTAAAGTCAGCGAAGAGCCGCTCCCCCCCACGCTGTCGGTAAATCCGACCGAACTCGACTTTGAAACGACAGACACACTAATCGAGTTGGATGTCGAAAACGACGGAGAAGGTACGGTTAATTGGCAATTGACGGAAAACATTCCGTGGCTGACGACGTCGGTAACGTCGGGCGCGACGACAATGGCGACGCCCACGACGGTTGTGGTGACGGTGGACCGCACGGGGCTTGCTCCGGGTCAGTACACCGAGAATATCGAGTTTACGTCGGATGGCGGAGACATCACGGTACCGGTAATGATGCAGGTGCCGGGGCCGACGCCGCTGTTGGCCGTGAACCCGACCTCGTTGGATTTCGAAACGAACACGACGCAGTTGCAGTTCACCGTGCGCAACTCGGGCACGGGCACGTTGACCTGGGACATTGACGAGTCGATCGCGTGGCTCACAGTGGACGTGACGAGCGGATCGACGACGAACGAGACCGAAACCATCACCGCGACGATTGACCGGACCGGTCTTGCGCCGAACGATTACAGTGGCATCATTGCCGTGACGAGCAACGGCGGCGCCGCAAACATCGCGGTAGACATGACGGTCGCGCCGTCGCAACTCGTCGTCGTACCGACCACGTTGAACTTTGGAAAGTACGCGACCGACAAACTGCTGACAATCAGCAATGGCGGCACGGGCACCGTAAATTGGTCCATCGACAATTCGGGCTTCCCCGGCTGGCTTATTCTAACGCCTCCGCTTTCCGGCGATGTGACCGGCGAGACAGATGGCGTAATCGTGTCAGTCGATCGCACCGGGCTGTCGCCTGGGCAGTACTCACACACGTTTGCCGTAACATCGGACGCCGGAGACGTAAACGTGACCGTGAACATGACGGTCGCGGAAGTGCCGGTGCTCACTATTGACACGGGCTTCCTTAACAACAGCAACGGTCCGCTCGCGCCGCTCGGCGACGAAGACACGGAGTTCGATTTCACGATTACTAACAGCGGCACAGGTACGCTAAATTGGAACATCGATCCTAACGACTTCCCCGAATGGCTGAACATCGCGCCGGTAGCGGGCGAGGTACAGGGCGCCCTCGAGGTAGATACGGTCACGATAACCGTCAGCCGCATCGGTCTCGCGCCGGGCGGATACTCGGCGATGATTCCGGTAACGTCGAATGGCGGCAACAAGACGCTGGAAGTGACCATGCAGGTCCCGTTACGTCCGATTATTGGCGTCATACCCGACAACCTGGACTTTGGGCTCAACGCCGATACAGGGTCGGTATTTGTCGGCAACGTCGGCGATGCCGGCACGGTGCTGAACTTCCTCGTGGTTTCCGATCGGCCGTGGCTCTTCCTAAGCCCCGCGACGGGCACCAGCATCGGCACCGACAGCATCATAAAGGACTATCAGACGATAAACGTCTCGATAGATCGCAGTGAACTCGAGAGCTCCGGCGGCACGGGCACGATTACCGTATACGCGCTCGACGCGCTTGGAGAGATTGACCCGAATATCGAACCGGAAACGATTACCGTATCCGTTGAGGCGGCAGAATTGTCCTTTCAGACGCCGCTGGTCAGCACGCGCATCCCGTCGATGATGCGTTACTCGATGATCATGCGCGACATTCGCGACGAATCGTTCATCATGGACCCGCTCCTGATGACGGACGTGTTCCGCATCTTTGAGGACGGCATCATCATCGAAGAGCCGTCGGAAACGACGCAACAGGTCTTCCTGCAGAACAGCACGCTGACCGAGGCGTTATCGGACGAACGAATCGATCTGCGCATCCGTACGGTGCTGTTGCTCGATTACTCGGGTAGTATGAGGGACTCCGCGATTGCGGCGGGAACCGATATTCAGAGCCTTTACGAATTGCTGGGTTCGCAGTTTATCGACGACTTCTTCGACTACTTCGTGAACGTGGAACGCGGCTTCGCCACGATGGCAATCATGGAATACCACGATCGGAACACGGCTGCCACCCTTGTCCAAGGGTTCACGAGCGATCCGATCGTGCTGAAGACAGCCCTTCAGAACATCAACATCGTGGACAACGGCGCGTCGGCGATCCTGCCCGCGGTCCAGTCGGCGAGCCAGGCCTTGTCCGACGCCGACTTCCCGTACATAGGGTTCGACAACGCCGACATCCGCTCGATAGCGCTGTTTTCGGACGGACGATTGACGACTCCTCCGGGCGAGATTCAGGACTATGTGGACATACTTGTCGCGCGCCGGGCGCGCGTCATGCCGGTGGGCTGGGGCCTCGAAGTCAACCACGAACCGCTGGCGCGCCTCGCGTCGAGCACGGGCGGCCACTACTACCTGACCAAGCCCGACACGAACAACATTCCGACGGTGGCGAACTTTTCGAATCGCATTCTCGATCTGAACCGCGATCTCGCTTCGCACACGGTGTTGAGTTACGTGACCCTCGGAGAGGAAGAGAGTGTGCCGATTCGATTTGACGGCGCGCTGAACGATCCGAACGACGACCCGGATCAGGGCTTGATTCAGGGCATATCCGACGAGCAGAACATCAATCTCGCCGGGATCGTGGGCGACATCCTGATGGGCCAGATATCGATGCGGACGACGGGTGTCGTGTCCGGCTCGACCACGGTGACGCTGCGCGCGGATTATGTTCCGCGAAACGTGAACAAATTCCAGTTTACGCTCACGACAACGGAAGCCTTCGCCATTGGCATCGTGCCTCACGCCGAGGGCGGGCTGGTAGAAGGCTGGACGCTGACGCCGTTGGGCGGGGGCGTGTATTCGCTGACATCCCCCACTCCGCAGGACGTATTGCCCTATGGGTCCTACGGCGATCTTGTACGCCTGACCTTCGGGGCGGTGGGATCGACACCGTTCACCGTGGCGTTGAACGTCGACAACACGATTTACAGCAGCGACGCGGAACCGAAGTACTTTATTTATCCCGACACCATTGACGTGGATACGGCGCCGTTCCTTGCACCCGCGTTCCCCACGCCATCCATTACGCCGACAACGATCGCGTTGGGCACGGCGACCAATTCCACAATTATTAACGTGCGCAACATCGGCGGCACGTACCCGTATGGCGCGTCGCCGACGGTGTTGTTGAACTGGTTCGTAGACGAGATTCCGGTGTTTGTATCGAACGTTACGCCGGACAGCGGCTCGCGGTCGACCACAGTCGGTACAGACAGTGCGCTCGTAACGGTGAATCGCACGCTCAATCAGGGCACGTACACGGGTACGCTGGTCATCAATTGGGAAGACGGCGATCTGAACGTGAGCGGAAGTTGGCCGATTGTCATGACCATGACGATTCTGCCGCCGGTCTTGGCAACGAACAATGTCGGCAACCTCGCTTTTGGAAGCATCTCGCAATCGGGCGGGAGTGTGACGCAGACGTTCGACGTGCTGAACACCGGCCAGAGCACGCTGGACTGGGCAATCGTGACTGCCGGACTGCCGGCGTGGATCGAATCGATTCTGCCCGCGAGCGGCACGACGATCAACGGCGAGATCGACGTCGTCAGTGTAACGGTCGATCCGACAGCGGTCGCGCCGGGTAGCTATAACACGTCGTTTAACCTGCTGAGCGACGGAGGAAACACTTCGGTACCGGTGAGCGTGACCGTAACGCTCTGAGTACCCCTTACGAAGGAATGCGGCGGCTTGGCCCTCGTTGCCAAGCCGCCGCGTTTTTTCGCCGGTGCGCTTGTGACGGTTATGGTCCGAGGTATGCGGATTTGTCGCCGGTGTCGAACAACTGATTGTTCTCCGGCCCAAACCACCCCACGCCGTAGCGCCGGTTCTGGCCGCCGTAGATATTCTCGTCGGTAGTCCAGCCGTAACGTTCGCTGGTGATGTGACCATCGCACCAGACGACATTCACGCGGAAATCGTGGCGGAAGTGTATGCTTGGCGACGCGAAGCCCCACGCGGGGTTGCCCTGGGGCGAGTCATTCGTCACGAAATGCGGCGGTTCGAGGAATCCGTACTCCGCAATGTACCCGTCCTGCGTGATGGCCGCGTCGGCGAACATGATCGTGCGGGTGGGTTCGCGGATGCTGCTATCGAGCGCGGTCTTGCGCGGCGCCTTCATCCAGTCGAACTTGTCGTATTTCCCGCCCACGTATGAGCCGTTGTAGCCGTAGCCGCCCGTCCCCGATTCGAACGCATTCGGCACTTCGCCACGCCGGCGGAATTCGGTGAACACCGGGCATTCCTTCACGCGCGCGTCCGGCAGGTACTCGGCCAGCGGCCCCTTCTTGGGGTCGAAATCGCTGTCCGGGCTGTCCGTTTCGCGTACGCCGTGCCAGCGCGTGCGCCCACCGAAGCCGTTATTGATGTCCGGCGCGGCGGGCACGTAGTAGCCTTTGTGCTCGTCTGCGTACATGGTGTTTGCCAGGTAGAGTTGTCGCAGGTTGTTGATGCACTGGGTGGACAACGCCTTGCGCCGCGCCTTGGACAGGGCCGGCAAGAGCAGCGCGGCAAGAATACTGATGATGGCGATTACGACGAGGAGTTCGACGAGAGTGAAGCCAGAAGTTCGATAGCGATTACGGGCACGAATTCGAGCGCGGAGGGCAGCGAACGATCCGGGCCTCGGGATTCCCCGCGCCCAGCGAATGGACAATACGTGATGCATACATTTTCCCCTGCGGCAAGGCATGCCTTACCGCCCTATTTGCGGTGCGCGATTGGGCGCACCATCAATTCGGTTTCACGTGCGTGAATAGGGGGATCAAAGAAGGCAGGAACGCAGGCGGTTGTGCCCGTCCTGCTGCAACTTTTTTCCCGCGAAGTTGCGCATGGATGCCGCCCGCCCGGAAACCTTTAAGGCGGGGGCGATGCGTTCGTGGGCTGGTCTTCTGGCTTCCGGATCGTCCTACCTCCCGCGTCTTCCCATCCATGCTCGAGCCTTTGCTCGGTGGCGGACAGTGACATTGTGCGGGTTTCGTCCCCGGTTACAGCAGCGCGTCTGCGACGGACTTGCACCGTCTTCCCTTAAGCCCACGCGCTAATGTCTGGTCTCGAGTGGTTCCCTCCTTTCTTCGCTCTTCTTGCGACAAGTCGAGTATACGGTCAACCTGGGCGACTGTCAATGGACGCGCAGTTGTTGAACAATCATGATCTTCTGCCAGATTTTCTGGGAGAGTCCGGTTGTGAGGTCTTCGAGTTCCGTCACTGCGTCGAGCGCCACGGAGTCGTCGAAATCCTGAACGTAGAATGCGCCGATTTTGCCCGTAAGCGAGAGCATTTCGCTACAGTAATTGAGGTAGCGCGCAAGGGCGGCGGGTGTCAGCTTAACGTTCGGCGAGTGTGCGGTCGGTTCGGCGCCAATGATGCGGTCCGGGTCTTTGGTGAGTTGGTGCATGTCGATGACGTGGGCAAGCGCGCGCAACTCGTGTGCGGCCCTCAGGGCCCGCGAGCGGCGCACGCGATTCTCGATGGTAACCAAACTGAAGATTGCGCCGCCGGACAGGACGGCGACGTTCATCGCCCCGTCAAGAATCTGAACGAACTGCGCAATGTCGAAGGGCCCTACGTGCGGGCGCAGTCTGACAAACATGATCACGCATGCGACGAGCATGATCGCGATGAACACAAACACGGCATACCGCAGCCACACGATTGGTTTGACGATTTCCGCCGCCCGCGCTTCTGCGTTTTTCGCGATGTCGGTGAGTTCGGCGGCGACTTTGCTGAGGCCGGAATCGGGAAAACGCTCGCCAATGCGAAGGCGCAATTGTTCGGCCGTCGCGGCAATGCCGGTGGTCCTCAATCTGCGGTACATACCATCCCCCAAAAAATCCCGAACGCAACTATATCACCGATGCATTGGACATGGGACCGTTGACAATTCACGTGGCCGGAACCATACTCCACGCCTGTTCAGATGTCGGGACGTCCGCAATGCCACTTTCCAGCACACAGCGCGATTTCTTGAAGCGCATCGCGCACCATCTTAAGCCGACGGTGTACATCGGCAAACAAGGCGTTACGCCAACAGTTGTCCGCGCCGCCGACGAGGTGCTCACGGCTCAGGAATTGGTGAAGGTGAAGTTCGTCGACCGCAAGGACGAGAAGCGCGCGCTGGTAGACGAGCTTTCGGCGGCGACGGATTGCGAGGTTGTCGGGATTTTGGGGCATATAGCGACGCTGTACAGGCGGCAGCCGGACGACGATAAGCGACGGATTGACTTGCCGCGTTAGGAGGGGGCGCGCCGCGCAAAGTGCGAATTCTGCGTCCATTGCGTTTGGTGGCCACTAGCGGTAGAATGACAGTAAGTCAAATGTGCAGAGGAGCACGACGCTAATGAAGACTCTGGCGCCACGAATTCTCGCAGTTGCCGTGCTGGCATGCTTCGCTATCGTGATGTTTGCCATCTGTTTCCCCGGTGTTGCCAACGCGGGCGACGCCGGTACGGGCGGCGACAAGGCGCTGGCCGAGAAGAAGGGCCTGGAAGGGCTTTTCAAAGGCAAGGGAGTGAAGGCAGGCGATCCGCGTCTTGCCAAACCGTGGCAGAAGTATCTCGCGTTGGGATCGGTCGCGGTTACGGTAATCGTGTGGAAGTTCCTGTAATCCGAGCGTTTGTCAGCGGGGTGACGGTCCATTCATACCTTCGGCGCGCAGCCGTAGATACGCCTTGTAGAATGCCCAGACGGTGAGCACGGCGGACACAGAAATCCTCCTACTCGACGACGAGGTCGCCGTGTGTGAGGTGATGCGCGCGCATTTGGACACGTTGGGCTTCCGATGCGCCGTGGAAACGTCGCCCGCCAAGGCCCTTGACCGCCTGCGCCAGCACACCTACGGGCTGTTAATCACCGACCTGCGCATGCCCGGGATGGGCGGGTTGGAAGTCGTCCAACGCGCCAAGGAAATCGACCCGGACATGGCGATCGTCGTGGTGACGGCGATGATGGACATCGCGAACGCAATTGACGCGATGCACACGGGCGCGGACGACTACGTCGTCAAACCTTTCAATCTGGGGGAGATTGGCCGGGCGGCAACGCGCGCGCTGGAAAAACGCGCGATCACCATCCAGAACCGACAGTACCAGGAAACGCTGGAGAACCGCGTTCACGAAGCCACGGAAGACCTGGAACGCGTCACCGCAGAGCTTCGCGATACGAAGCAGTACCTCGTGAACCTGCTGCACAGCACGGTCGACGCGATTGTGACGACGGATGGCGCCAACCGGATCGAATTCATTAACGACGGGGCGCTGCGGATGCTGGGATACTCGGAACGAGAGCTGCTTGGCCTCGATGTACAACACTTGTATTCGGGCGGTAAGAATGAAGTCGCCCATTTGCGGCTGAAACTGCGCGAGGAACAGGTCATCCAGGATTACGAAACGGAACTACTGCGTAAAGACCGATCGCGCGTCCCGGTCAACGTATCCTTGTCGGGCCTGCTTACAAACGACGGCAAACATACGTCGATACTGGCCATTTGCAAGGACATTACGCGCCAAAAGCAACTCGAACGGGAATTGAAAGAACTGTCGTCAAAGGACAGTCTCACCGGCCTGTATAACCAGCGTTGCTTCTATGATCGAATCGACGACGAGATTGAACGCGCAAAGCGGCAGGGCCGTCCCCTATCCCTGCTGTTGTTCGATATTGACAAATTCAAGGGGTATAACGACACGCGCGGCCACCTCGAGGGCGACAAGGCGTTGCAGGCGGCGGCAGTCGCCATCATGCGGAGCACGCGCACGCACGTCGATGTTGGGTTCCGGTACGGCGGCGACGAATTCACGGTGATACTTCCGGAGGCGGACGAGCAGGTTGGTACGACGATTGCCGAGCGTATTCGCCGCAGTTTCGAGGCGCAGTTGCTCGACAGCCTGACATTGAGCATTGGTCTCTGTACGTACCGCGGCGAGATGGACGTACAGACGCTTATACGCACGGCGGATGAAATGATGTATGAATCGAAACGCGCCGGTGGAAACCGGGTAACGGTGCATCGCGCGGCGGCGCAGGCCGCATCGTAACGGGAACGGGGGCTGAGCGGAACGGGTACGTTTCGCACATCGGGGTGCAATGAAATTCGGAATTTGCAGCGAGATTTTCAAGGATTGGAACGACATTGGACGCACGATCGACTACGTGAAACAGGTTGGATACGACGGTCTCGAGATCGCACCGTTCACGTTGTCGAAATACGTAACCGATATCCCCGCGTCGACACGCCGCGAAATCGTATCGCGCGCCGAAGGGGCAGGCCTCGAAATCTTGGGCATTCATTGGGTGCTCGTCGGCCCGGACGGCATGTACCTCACGCATCCGGAGCAGGAAGTGCGCGATCGGACGGCACAGTACCTCGTCGATCTGGCGCATTTTTGCGGTGACGTTGGCGGACACATCATGGTGTTTGGATCGCCCAAGCAGCGCAACGTGATGGAGGGCGTCACCTATCGGCAGGCGTTCGGTTACGCGGCCGAGGTCTTCGAAAAGGCCATGCCTACGTTCGCGGAACGCGGCGTTACGTTGTGTATGGAGCCGCTGGCGACGACAGAGACGAATTTCTGCAAGAACGCGGCGGAAACCGTGGAACTGATCGAGCGCATCAATCATCCCAATTTTCAATTACTGCTCGACACGAAGGCGATGACCGACGAACCGGAAGGGCGCCCCGCGACCATTCGGAAGCACGCAAAGTACCTCAAGCACTACCACGCCAATGACGCGAACCTCGAGGGACCGGGATTCGGCGACGTGGACTTCGCGCCGATTTTCGAGGCATTGCATGACATCGGGTTCGAGGGCTATGCCTCGGTGGAGGTGTTTAAGTTCGATCCCGGCCCCGAAGCCATCGCGGCGCGCAGCATCGAGTACATGAAGCGCTTCAACTAGTGCGCGCCGTCGAGGGCCCACTCACGGCGCTTGCGGCAGGCCCCGCCGTGTAGTAGACTCCACTCCAACCGGGCGCTTCCACGAGAGGTGGGAGTGCCCGTGTATTTTTTTGCGAGTGGGATTGTTCTGGCTCCCGCCGTATTTGGTAAAATTGGTGTTTCGTGAGGGGTTGACCGCTGTGTCCCGGCGTGTGGTGGACGCGAGCCCGCGTTGTCCGCGCAGTGGGGTTGGAGAATGGCATGCCGAAGGTTTCCACGTTTACCGTTGTTCCCAAACTGCCGCCGGCCTTGGAGCCGCTGCTGGCCCTGGCCAATAACCTCTGGTGGTGTTGGGACCACGAAGCGATCGAACTGTTCTACCGCGCCGACCGCGCGTTGTGGGAGTCGACCGGGCAAAACCCCGTGAGCATGCTCGGGCAAGTCACGCAGAACCGGCTCGAGGAACTCGCGCAGGACGAAGGTTACCTCGCGCAATTGAGCCGCGTGTTCCAACGGTTCGAGCAGTACATGAAAGCGACGCCGTGGCACGACAAACACCCGGACATGCCGAAGGACTTTAATGTCGCCTACCTTTCCGCGGAGTTCGGACTTCACGAATCCGTCTGCGTTTACTCGGGCGGCCTGGGCCTGCTCGCCGGAGACCATTTGAAGTCCGCGAGTGACCTGGGACTGCCGCTCGTGGGTGTGGGAATGTTTTATCGCGAGGGCTATCACCGCCAGTATCTGAACGCGGACGGCTGGCAGCAGGAGCGCTATCCGCGCAACGACGTATATCAGTTGCCGCTCAAACTCGTGCGCGACAAATCGGGCGCGCCGCTCATTATTTCGCTGCCGTTCCCGGAGCGAGTCGTGAAGGTCCGCGTGTGGCGATGCGACGTTGGGCGCACACCGCTGTTCTTACTCGATACGGATTTCGACGCAAACGATCCGGACGACCGCGAGATCACGGGGCAACTGTACGGCGGGGACCGCGACACGCGCATTCGCCAGGAAATCGTGCTGGGCATGGGCGGCGTGCGCGCGTTGCACGCCATGGACATTCACCCGACCGTCTACCACATGAACGAAGGGCACGCGGCGTTCATGACGCTCGAGCGCATCAAAGACCTCATGCGCGGCGAGGGGCTGACCTTCGATCACGCCGTCGAGGCCGTGAAGACCGCCAGCGTGTTTACGACACACACGCCGGTTTCCGCGGGTAACGACATGTTTGCGCCGGAAATGATTTCGCATTACTTCAAGAAGTTCTGCGACGAGACCGGCGTCAAGACCGACGATTTGCTTGCGTTGGGTCGACAGGACCCCAACGACGCGCGCGAGCCGTTCTGCATGACGGTGCTCGCGCTGAGACTTTCGACGTACGCAAACGGTGTGAGCAAGCTTCATGGAGAGGTGGCGCGCGATATGTGGGCGCGCACGTGGCAGGGGGTGCCGGTGGAGGAAGTGCCGGTCACGTCCATCACGAATGGGGTCCACTCGAAATTCTGGATTTCGCGGGACCTGAGCGGGCTGTACGATCGCTATCTGGGACCGTCGTGGATAACCGACCCGAGCGACACGGAAATCTGGTCGCAGATCGACGACATCCCCGATGCGGAACTGTGGCGGACGCACGAGCGGCGCCGCGAACGGCTCGTGAATTTTGCCCGCCGGCGGCTCGCATCGCAATTAAAAGCGCGTGGCGCGTCGAACTCGGAGATCGCGGCCGCGAGCGAGGTGCTCGATCCGGAGGTGTTGACGATCGGCTTTGCACGCCGGTTCGCCACGTACAAGCGCGCAACACTCTTTCTCGCGGACCAGGAGCGGCTCGTGCGCATCATGAAGAACGAGAAGCGGCCGATTCAGTTCATCATCGCGGGAAAGGCGCACCCGCAGGACAACCTGGGCAAAGAAGTCATCCGCGCGATTGTCCATTTCGTGCGCGAGCGCGACATGCGCAATCAACTCGTGTTCATCGAAGATTACGACATCAATGTGGCGCGCTACCTTGTGCAGGGCGCCGATTGCTGGCTGAACAATCCCCGGCGCCCCATGGAGGCAAGCGGCACGAGCGGCATGAAGGCCGCGGCCAACGGCGTGCTGAACATCAGCGTGCTCGACGGGTGGTGGTGCGAGGCGCAACCGATGGGCGACGTGGGTTGGAGCATCGGCCACGGCGAGACGTACGCAAACACCGACGAACAGGACCATGTCGAAAGCCAGATGCTGTACGAACTACTCGAACGGGAAGTGGCCCCGACGTTCTATGACCGGACGCGCGACAACCTGCCGCGCAACTGGATTCGGATGATGAAAAACTCCATCCGCACGATCTGCCCGATGTTCAATACGCACCGAATGGTGACGGAGTACGCGGACCGGTTTTACCTGCCGTGCACCGTTCGGAGAAACGAATTGCGCGCGGACAAGCGCAAGCGTTCGTCGGTGCTCACCGCGTGGAAGCAGAAGGTGAAGACGAGCTGGGAAAAGGTTCATTTTCTCACCGTCGAATCGGGGCCGACGGAAGCGTTGCCGTTTCACTCGCACTTGCCGGTCCGCGCGGATTTGTTCCTGGACAAACTCGTCGACGCTGACGTGGAAGTCGAAGCGTATTACGGCGACGTGGACACGTTTGGACGAATCACGGCCGGCCGGGCAACACCGATGCGGTGTATCGAAAAACTGGACGGGAGCATTTACCGCTTCGAAGGCTCCATATTGTGCGACAAAACGGGGCAGCAAGGATTCACGGTGCGTGCGGTCCCGAAACACGCGGACCTTGCGCAAAAACACGAAACCGCACTGATCTGTTGGGCGTAGTTTTGCTGGCCGTCGAAACAACCGTCTTGACGAGGATTACCGGGCATGATCATCGTTATGGCGACGCGCGCGAAGGATGACATCGCGCGCGTCGTCGGCAAAATCGAGGAATTGGGGTACAAGGCGCACCTGATCGAGGGGGTCGAACGCACCGTCATTGGCGCGGTCGGCGACGAGCGTACCAAAGCGACGCTGCTCGAGGCGATCGAGTCCATGCATGGCGTCGAGAGCGTCATGCCGATCCTGAAACCGTACAAACTCGCGAGCCGCGAGATGCAGCCCGAGGACACCGTTATCACCGTCAACGGTGTGCAAATTGGCGGCGGCACGTTTTGCGTCATGGCGGGGCCGTGCTCGGTCGAATCGCGCGAGCAAATCCTCGCGTCGGCGCGCGCGGTGCGGGATGCCGGCGGCCGCATGCTGCGCGGCGGCGCGTACAAACCACGCACGTCGCCGTATACGTTTCAGGGCATGGAAGAGGAAGGTCTCCGACTGCTCAAAGAGGCGCGCGAAACGTCGGGCCTTCCCGTCGTCACGGAAGTGATGACGCCGGAGCAAGTAGCGGTGGTTGAATCGTATGCGGACATGCTCCAGGTCGGGGCGCGCAACATGCAGAATTTCGCGTTGTTAAAAGCGGTGGGTAGAGCGCGCAAGCCCATCTTTCTCAAACGCGGGATGATGGCCACGATCTCCGAATTGCTGATGTCGGCGGAATACATCATGTCCGAGGGCAACCGCGACGTGGTTCTGTGCGAACGCGGCATCCGCACCTTCGAGACGGAGACGCGCAATACGTGCGACATCTCCGCGGTGCCGGTCCTGAAAAAGTTGACGCATTTGCCCGTGTTCCTGGACCCAAGCCATGCTACGGGCCATTGGGACCTGGTTGCGCCCATCGCGCGCGCCGCAGTGGCTGCCGGGGCCGACGGGCTGATGGTTGAAGTGCACCCGCGTCCGGTGGAAGCATTGTCGGACGGCGGACAGTCGTTGAAGCCGGAGCGGTTCGCGGAGTTGATGAGGAACTTGCGGCCGTTGGTCGAACTAATGGGAAAGAAGCTCTAACACGCCATGACCGAAAACGAGATTGACGAACACGACGAACTGGAAGCGGTCGAAACGCTGGGCCGCGACGAATCGCGCCAGGCGATCCACGCGCTTCTGTTTGTAAGCGACCGGCCCGTGAGCGCCGAGCGCATCGCGGAAGCGCTGGGCGACGTCGACAAGGAAGTCGTCGTGAACTTGCTCGACGAAATTCGCGAGGAACTACGGGAGTCCGAGTCCGCGTACCAGTTGCGCGAGATTGCGGGCGGTTATCAGCTTGTTACCAATCCGAAGTTTGCGCCGTACATTCGCCGCATGCTGCAAATCAAGAAGAGCAACAAGCTCTCGAAGACCGCACTCGAAACACTGGCGATTATCGCGTACAAACAGCCGGTCACGCGGGCGGAAGTCGAGTCCGTGCGCGGCGTAAGCGTGGCGTATGCGTTCGATACGCTCCAGGAAAAGCGGCTCATCAAAGTCGTCGGGGTGGCGGAAGTGCCGGGCCGGCCCAAGCTGTACCGAACAACCGAGGAGTTTCTGGTCCACTTCGGCATCAAGAGCCTTAAAGAACTACCCTCCATGGAAGAAATCCGCGAGATGGCGTAGGGCCTATGCGGCTGCAACAGTTCATGGCAGCGTGCGGCGTGGCGTCGCGCCGAGCGTGCGAATCGATCATCACCTCTGGGCGCGTAACGGTCAATGGCCAGACCGCTTCACTGGGCCAGAGCGTCGATCCGGCGCGCGACGATGTGCGCATTGACGGGAAGTCCCTCCGAACGGATCAGAAAGTCTATGTCCTGCTGAACAAGCCGCGCGGGGTTATCACGAGCGCGCGAGACACACACGGGCGGAAGACGGTGCTGGACTGCGTGCAGGACGTGCGTGCGCGAGTATTTCCCGTTGGACGACTTGACTACGATGTCGAGGGCGCTCTCCTGATGACCAACGACGGCGAATTGGCGTACCGGTTGACGCACCCCAAGTATGTGATTGAGAAAGTCTATCTCGCCTGGGTCAAGGGGAGGATGACGCCAGAAACTGCGATCGCGCTGGAGAAGGGCGTCAAACTCGACGATGGCATGACGGCGCCGGCAAAGGTGCATATCCTCTCCGTCGGCGAACGCTCGACGCAGGTTCGCCTTGTGCTCACCGAGGGGCGCAAGCGCGAGGTCAAGCGCATGTGCTTGCACGTCGGGCATCCCGTGATTGAGCTGCAACGCATCGCGATTGCCGGCGTGAAGGTAAAAGGAATGCGGCCTGGCGAATGGCGCTACCTGTCCGGTGCGGAAGTCGAGGGGCTGCGGAAACTGACGGGGCTATCCGCGTCGAAGTGACATCCGTCACATTGTACGCCTACTTTGCGGCAAGCAAGTTTGGCTTCGACCAGACAATACGGGCGAGCAACACGCGCGCCGTAACTCCGGGCTTCAGCGCGTCGCCAAAAACTCCTTCGGCGTCGGTGACCCAGGACTCGTTCTGATTAACCGTTGTCGCGCCGAAGTTCCCGAAAGTCGCGCCAGTGTTCGGCATCAGTATCTTTTCCGTTTCACGCATTACGACGAGCTTTTCCGGGTCAACCTGTGCCATAAAAAGCGGCGCGCGGTTGCGGAAGACGTTGTCGTTATTCGCGCCGCGCCGTGTATAGATGAGGAACAAGCCGTCGCTGTGCGTGAGCCAGTGCTGCTGCGTGTTGTAGCTGCCGAGTTCCGCCCCGTCGTCGAACGTCCAGTCCTTGATTGGTTCATAGTGCATGCCGTCTTTGCTGGTGGTGACGTATCCTTTCACGTCGTTGCGAATCGTCAGATAATAGGTTCCGTTGTAGAGCGCGATGGACGGCTCGCATAGCCCCCGCTCGACATTCAGATGCATGTCGTTGCCGTACTCGATGACGCGTAACGTGTCGCCGTCGAAACTGCATTTGAGCACGGTCACGGAATAGACGCCGTTCGGTGAGCTCTTATAGTAAATGGGCAGGAGGATATTGCCGTCGTCCTGAACAATCCATTGCGAGCAGCCCGGGCCGGAGATGTAGAATTTGGTGTCGTTGTCCGTGAGTTCGACCGTGCGCCAGCCGGACCACGCGCGCGTGAAGGGATCGTGCACGGCGTACGCGGTTTGCAGCGATCGCGGCTTGTCCTCGAGTTGCTCGCCGGTCTTGCTGTAGCGCAACTGCAGTCCAAGCACGATGATTTTGCGCGACTGCGGATGCCAGCCCGGCGTTGCATCGCACACGGCGATGGTTTCGCCGCTATCGCCTTCGCGCCACGCCAACTCGGGAACTTCTCTCGGCCCCTTCCACGTCTTGCCAAGGTCCTCCGTGAGCATGACGTACATGCCGGAGTAGTAATCGCTGGCGTTCAGATGGCGCTGCAATGTGATACCTACGGATGGCATGCCGTCATTACCGTCGCCGGGCACGGCGGCGGCGCGCGGGTGGAACCAAATCCAATCGCCGCCGTCGTAGGATGTGACGGTTTCGAGCTTAACGTCGAAGGGAAGGACGCTTACGTCTGCGAAAACGGGAAGCGTCCACAGATTGCACGCAAGAACAGAGCATAAGAATAAACTAAGCTTCCCCTTTTTTGACACATCCATCATTCGTGCAATCCGTTCCTTTCTTTCGCCTCTGTCCTCGTCAACCGAGTCATGTGAATGCCGCCGGGACGCCCGTCCATTGCGCGACCGTGAAAAGCCTGGACCCGTGTACGCGGTGGGTGTTGTGTCCGGCTGAAGTGACAAACTCGACCTCGGCAGTACGCATTGCGTAACCCACTACTGACTCTCGGCAATAAAGCCGTGGTAACGGCCCATCCAGTAGGGCAGCAGGAAGGCCGCGCCATCGTCTTCGCTCCGGCCGTCGCCGCCGCGATCGGGTTCGTAGGGGTCCCCGTTCCATTTTTGGAAGCAGCGTTCATCGGCGGGAAGGACGCGGGTGAGGACGGGATCGCCGAACCGGTTTGAACGTCCAAGAAAGTCGACGTCGGCGCGGCGGCTGTTCTTTTGTTCCCACGTACGGCGGTCTGTTGGAATCTCGATTAGATTCTGGATTGCCTCCATCATTTCAACTTGCTGGGGATCCACCGTCGCTGTGACGAAGGCATAGAAACTCGGCTTTTCAGGCCACACGATGCGGTAGTGACGGCGGACGCCTTGTGTAAGCGCGTTGAGAATAACCGGGTCCTTCTCCAGTTGCAGGATTGGATACCACGCGACGTAGCCGAGTTGATCGTCGGAGTGGTTGTTTTCATCCGGCCATTCCTTCTTCGAGAGCAGTACGTTGCTCAGGTAGTGGTGGTCGAGAATCAAAGTTTTGTAGTGGTCGAGATACTTTTGATCGCCGATGACATGATAGCTGGTACGCAGAAACGAGAGCATCTGGAGCGCGTTGAGGCCATGTTCCGCGTAGTCGCGCGGCTCGCCGTTGAGGTTTTCGGGATTCCAGAATCCCCAGCGCGTGCGTTCGCCGTTCCAATCGATGAGCCGGTAGTTGTTTGCGATAAGGTAGTCGATAAGCTTCCGGCATTGCTCGACGCAAAGGGCCTTTTCTGCGGCGTCATGCCGCGCAACGTGCTCGAAATACGCGAAGAATGCCAGAAAATGGCCATCGATCTCGTCGCTTGACGTATCGCTTTTCCAATACATCTTTCCGTCGGGCGTAGGCCGCCATTGCCTGCGGTTTTCAGGTCGATCCGCATCGCGCTTGCTCCCTTCTTCCGGCGGCAGTACGCTGCGCGCAACGAGGCCGGGTATGCCGGACGCATTTTGCAGCATGTAGAGCGCGTGCATGCCGCGCTTGGCGGATTCCATCGCAGCCGGATTCTTGGTCGCGCCGTAGGCAAGAGACATCGCCGCTACGTGGTATGCCGTCCACAGTCCGTCATTGTCGTTGTCCCCAATCGTATGCGAGGTGGGATTCAGCGCGTCATTGAGGACGCATTCGGCGACAAGGTCGTAGCGCCGGTGGCGTTGGTTGACCAGTTTTTCGATGGTGTGGGCGCGCTCGAGTAGCGTGGTTGTTCTCACTTCGATGGCGCCGATGCCGGCTGATGTGCCGGCATAGACTCTCTTTCCGTCCGGGCTGACCGCGATCGCGGTGACGTTGTCGTCGGGGAGGTAGCGTTTGCCCTGACGATAGAACCATTGGCGTCCTTCTTCATATGGGCGGTAGTGGACGACGCCCATGGACGTTCCGATCCATAGACGATCGCTTTTGTCGAGCGTCAGACAAGTGATGTCCTCGTATGGAAGCCCATCGCGGCCACGAATCGCCACCCAGGTACCGTCGGCATTTCGCTTGCTCAAACCGACGGGCGTGCCCACCCAGAGCGTACCTCTTGAATCCACCGCGAGGCCGGTGATCGTTGTGGAAAGCGGTCCATTGACACCGTAGTAGGGCCACTTCTCGGACTTCACGCCTGTCTGCCCGTGGGCTAAACCGTTGAGCGCATTTCCAACTGTCCAAACAGTATTTCCAGTTTGCGCTATCAACATACGCGTTGTTTTGTCCGTACGCGCGACCCAACCGGAAGCCATAAGGTCATACGACGTTGCGACGCCTGCTTCGTCGGCATACGACGCGACCAAGCCGCCGGAGTTGTTGATGGCAAGGCTACTGACCGCCGTGTTGCGCGGATTGGGAATCGACTCGCCACGCACATGTTCTTCGAACGGTGGGACGACGATTGGAAACTGCCACGGCTGCGAGGACCGTGGGTCACGCGTCATATGGTCCGACGCGTCGAGCGGGGGCACGACATTGTCCAATGGCGGCGCGGCGCCCAACAAATCGCTTCTCGCGGCGGTAGTGATTTCGGCGGCCAGCGCGGACGCGCAAACCAGTAGCAGTGAAAGCCAACGCATAGGTTTCCCTCCCGGCGCGTTTCCCCCTAAGTGTCCTGCTGCGCCGGAGCACGACGCATAAAGCATATCAAAACTACTGCTCGGCGTTTAGCCGGCGGAATTTCTGAACGCGGTGGGTTTTGTCTTCGTCGGCCACGTCGGAGAGATAGAGATTGCCTTTGGAATCGATAGCGGTCCCGTGGACCCAGGCGGTCATGCCGGGTATCCAGTTGCCGTCTGCGCAGAGGGGGAAGGCCCATTGCTCGAGGGCGCGGCCGGTTGTATCGAACTTCATCACGATTTGATCGTGTGGGGGGTTGCCGAGGTTGCCGCGGTCGGTCCAGCGCGCGGGCGTCGAGCCGCTGACGACGATTTCGTCGTTCGGCAGTATCACGATTCCCCAGGGATTGATCAGATTGCGCCATTGCGCGAGCGACTTGCCGGATTGGTCGAAGACCTGAATGCGGCAGTTGTTGCGTTCACAGACGTAGAGCAGTCCCTTTGAGTCCATCGCGATCGCGTGCGGCTGGCTGAGGTCGCCCGCACCAACGCCGATCTGCCCCCAGCTCTTGATGAAGGCTCCGTTCCTGTCGTAGTGGACAATGCGGTTGTTGCCGTAGCCGTCGGTGACGAATACGTCGCCGTTGGGAGCGATGGCCATATCTGTCGGCATGTTCAGGTGGGTTTCGTCGCGCCCGGGCACGTCGGGCGTACCAAGGGTGAGGAGTAGTTCGCCCTTCTCCGTGTATTTGCGCACCGTGTGGCGGCCATAGTCAGCACACCACACGTTGCCGTCAGCGTCGATCCGAATGAAGTGCGGACGCTTAAACTCGCCCGTCCCCCAACTGAACAGGAAGTCGCCGCTCTCCGCGTCATAGACCTGTACCGGCGGGTCCTTCATGTTAAACGTCCACACGCGGTCCTGCTTGTCCACGGCCACGCCGGTTACGACGTACCATTCGACATCGGCGGGTTTCTTGGGCCAGTCAGGTACGAGGTCGTAGCCGTTCGCGAGATTGATCTTTGGATACGCTGCGAGGACGGTGGTGGTGAGAGCAATCGAAGTAATGAATACGCGAGCGATCGTTCCACATCCCCCTTTATCCCCCTTCCAAGGGGGACTAAGCATTGATTCGCTCATGGGTATCCTCACTTTGCATTGGACTCCGTTTCTTTTGCGGGACTCGAGGGCACATCCGCGGAATTTGGTTTGACGATTGCCGCCAGTTTCGGGAGTACTTCAAAGGGCGGTTCCTTTCCATTTTCGCGGCGCGTGAAGAAGTTGAACATGGAGATGCCATCCGCGCCTTCCGATTTCAGATGCTTCGCGATTTCTATGTAGGTATTCGGATCCGGCTCGACTTCGATTGACGCGTAGAGCGGCATCGTCGCTGGAATGGATTCGCGGTACGGCTTTAACGCGAGCGGGAAATCGTTCCGAAGGTAGTGCGAGACGATGATGAAATCCACCAGGCCTTCATTTGCCCATGCGATCGGATCGAGTCCGACGGCGCGGTTTTGTTCGACCTTCGCCAGCACACGCGCGGAAAGCAGTAACGGCCGGCCGCGCTTCTCCCCCACCTCGCGCGTCATCGTGCGGACATCGCGAAGCCAGGCCGTCATTGTGGCGATGTGTTTCTCGCCTTGGTCCTGCGGGAAGTAGATTGGAAACCGCTGAAAATCGAGGTCAAGGCCGTCCATATTCGGGTACCGTTCGCAGCACTCTCGCAATTCCGCAAGCCGCAGCGCGCGGACTTCCGGCACGGCGAAATTCATTGCGCCCGGAAACCACGTCCCCACGATTGGACTTGTCCGCGGCCCCAAGATTTCGATAAAGACCGGCAGCAGGGGATCGCCGAGTTTGCCGACGCGCCACTCCGGGTGCTCGCGCCAGAACTTCGAAACGATGAGGCTCGTATCGCCGTTCTCGACGTCGTGAATCTCGTTGAGCCTCCATGTGACGAACGCCTCCATACCTTTCGATTTCGCGCGGTCGAGTACCAGGCCGATGGGATCATGGCCGGCTTCCGCCAGCGCGTATAGATTGGCGATTCCGCGCTCGTTACTCGATTTCTTGGCCTGCCCATCCTCGATCAGCTTCGCCAGTTCTGCTTTCGGTAGCAGGCCGCCAATCTTTTCGGTGATTTTACTCGGGTACATTAGCGTCATGCCGTAGTTCGGACAGATGAAATACGTCGTGACCCCGGTGCCCGCCACTTCGTCGACGTAGGTGTACACGTCTTCAGGTTTCATAGGGGGCTGCTTGTCGATGAAGATGTTGCCGCCGTCGCTGTTGTAGATGAAGCGGAATGCCCGCTCCTCCGCTTCGACGAAGGCACCCAATTGCGCGACAAGCGCGAGCGCAACTGCCGCCCTCACAGATACGCCAGGCATCACGCAGACGCTCCCATCCCGAGTTTGCCGCACGCTGGAGCTATGCGGCGTTTTCCGCGGACACGACCCGATACGCAAGCCCGGCAAGCGCCGCACCGAGAATGGGACAGACCCAAAACATCCACAACTGTTGCAGCGCCCAGCCGCCTTCGAAGATGGCGGTGGCCGTGCTGCGCGCGGGATTGAGCGAGGTGTTGGTCACAGGAATTGTCACGAGCAGGATCAGCACGAGACCGAGGCTGATGGCGATCGGCGCGAAACCCGCGGGGGCGCGTTTGTCGGTAGCGCCGAGGATGATCGTCATAAACATGAATCCGGTGACGACCTCGGACACGAAGCCTGCAACCATCGAATAGCCGCCGGGCGAATGATCGCCGTAGCCGTTCGAGGCGAAGCCGGCGGCCGCGGAGAATCCGGCCTTGCCGCTTGCTATGAAATAGAGTACGGCAGCGCCGGCTATCGCGCCCAGCAACTGCGCGATGATATAGGGGACCAAGCGAGCGGAGGGGAATCGCCCGCCGAGCATCAACCCGATGGACACCGCGGGATTCAGGTGGCAGCCCGACACATGCCCGATCGCGTAGGCCATCGTCAGCACTGCAAATCCGAACGCGAACGATACGCCAAGAAGCCCGATGCCATTCGCCGGAGATGACAACGCCATCACCGCACTGCCGCACCCGCAAAACACCAACCACCCTGTCCCGATGAATTCAGCCGCAAGACAATTGCCCAGTTTCATTGCCGCCGCCTTTCGTTGTGCGCGAGACGCGCCGAACCCAGAACCCATGCACCGTTACACAACCGCGGAACAAGAATCGCCAGCAAGATTGACTAGCGAAACGCACCAAGACAGATCGGAACGAGCCTTGCCCTATGTCGGCCCGCCCAACATTATTCGACGAATCTATTCTAACGGCTTCAGAGCGATCTTGCGTACAAAAACTTCGGCGCCTTCGGATTGGACCTGAATGCGGCCATTCGTAGGTTTGACGTCGAGGGCTTCATTCACAAGAACACCGTTCAACTCGACGCGAATCGTGTTTCCTCGCGCGACGACGCGAATCGTGTTCCACTCGCCGTGCGGCTTCTCGACATCGTCTTTGCCGCGAAAGTCGATGGTGTCGGTCCATTCCGGGTCGCGTCCCCACCAATCGATGCGGCCCTTGTTGATGGTGTACGGTTTGCCGTCTTGCTTGTAAACGTGGGGTGTTCCCTCGGTAACCTCCGCGGTTGGACACGTCAACTCGAAGGTTTTCGAGCCGTCGCCCACAACCAGGAGGTCTCCGGTGCCCCCCTCGATCATCTGCACTTCGATGCCGTGCATCCAGACGCCGCTGTAGCCGCCGTCTTCGCCGATGGAATGAATGAGAACGCCGCTGTCGCGCGCCGCCTTTTCGCGGTCGCCCCACGTTTTCTGGCCCCACTTGAACTCGACCGTGAGTTCGTAGTTTGCGAACTCGTCCTTCGACGTGATGCAGCCCCATTCCTCGCCCGAAATACGGATCAGGCCATCCTGAACGGTAAACACATTCTTCGGGTCGGCGTCGCGGCCACGGTCGCGAAGAAAGGTGTAAAACTTCGACAGGTCTTTCCCGTCGAACAGCACCACGGGATCGGCTGCTTGCGATACCAACGCCCCCAAGCTGGCACCGAGCATGAACAGGAAGGCGAATCGGCGCATGAAACTGCCCTTGTAGGTTGATGGAATTGACGAAAGCCAGTGTAGCGGCGATGGGACAGCAGTTCCAATTGGCTGGCCTTCAGATTATGGGGTCGGCACAAGCGGGCGGATTCGCTGGCGCGCGGCGGCATTCTGCCCGCGGCGGTCTAAGTTGCGGAATATGCGGACTATTTCTACAATCATCTCTGGCGGGGTCTAGTTGCTGCAAGGGAGATCGCGATGAAGACGTATTTGCAGGGAAAACAGGGAGCGCGCGTTCGCATGCTGGGCACGGGCTGGCTCGCGTCGGCGTGCGCATTGGTCGCCTTGGGGGCCGGTACTTTGGCCTCGGCGGAAGAGGCCAAAGTCGACTTTAACAAGGACATCGCGCCGATTCTGGCGGCGACGTGCGTGAAGTGTCACGGGCCGGAAAAGCAGAAAGCGGGACTGCGCCTCGATAGCCACGAGGCGATGATGAAGGGCAGCGAAAACGGCCCTGTCATCGTCGCGGGGAAGCCCGGAGAGAGTACGCTGTGCAAGCTTGTCTCGCTGCCTCCCGACCATCCGGACCGCATGCCGGTCAACTCTGACCCCCTGAAACCGGAGCAGCTTGCGCTCATTGCCAAGTGGATCGAACAAGGCGCCATCGTACTCGCGGCGGACGCGCCAGCCCCTGCTCCCGCGCCCGCGCCCGCAGCGGACGACGTGGATTTCGTACGCGATATCTACCCGATTTTTGTCGCGACCTGCATCAAGTGCCATGGACCGGAGAAGCAAAAGGGAGAGCTTCGCCTGGATTCGGTCGAGGCCATTAATGCGGGTGGCGAGAACGGACCAATTGTCGTCGCCGGCAAACCGGGTGAGAGCAAATTGTGTCTGCTGATCTCCAAGCCCAAGGGCGATCCGGACATTATGCCCGCGAACGGCGATCCGCTGACCCCGGAACAAATCGCGCTGGTCGCGAAATGGATTGAGAAGGGAGCGGTCCTGCCCGAAAAACTCCCGGACGCAGCGGCGGCCCCCGCCCCCATTGTTGCGACAGCGCCCGGCGCTGCCGCGGGTTCGGAAGCCGAGGCAGAGACCGTTCTCCTTGCCAAGCTTGCGGAAGGCGTTGAACCGGCCGCGCCGGAGGCAATCGCCCCGGTGAAGGAAATTGGCGGCCTTGCGATGCCGCTTGACCTGAAGTCGCCCCTGCTCTCGGTAAACCTCCAGTACGGGGCGGACAAGGTGAACGACGAAGCGCTCGCGAAATTGGTCGCGCTGGCGCCGCAAATTACGTGGCTGAACCTCGCGGGGACCAAGGTCACCGATGCGGGTCTGCCGCAGCTTGCCAACCTCAAGAAGCTCACGCGCCTCCACCTGGAACGCACGGAGATCACGGACGCCGGAGTCGCAAACCTCGGCGCCCTCGATAATCTCCAGTATCTCAATTTGTATGGCACCAAAGTCAGCGATGCGAGCATCGACGCACTTCAGAAAATGGCGTCGTTAAAGAAGCTGTATGTCTGGAACTCGCAGATCACGAAGGAGGGCGCGGCGAAGCTGAAAGAGGCGCGTCCGGACCTGTACGTCAACCTGGGTATTGAACAAGCGCCGCCCGCGCCCGCGCCTGCCGCTGGCACCGTCGATTTTGCGAAGGACATCTTCCCCATTCTTCAGGCCAAATGCATCGGGTGTCACGGCCCGGAGAAACAGTGCGGCAAGCTGCGCCTCGATTTGCCGGAATGCATCAAGGCGGGCGGACAGAGCGGACAGGTTGTCGTTGCGGGCAAGCCCGGCGACAGCCCCTTGTGCGTTCGTGTGCATCTGCCCAAGGAAGACGAAAAGCACATGCCCAAGGAAGGCGACCCGTTGACGGCGGAGCAGTTGGCGCTCGTGGCCAAATGGATCACCGAGGGTGCGGTATTACCTGAGAAACTGGCCGACGCATCGGCGCCCGCTGATGCAAAGCCTGCAGTCGACCTGGCCCTGTTCTTCGATGCGGACGGGTGTTGCGCAAAGGCAAAGGCCGAAGGCAAGGAGTGCGACCATCCATGCTGTGCCGACGCGAAGGCAAAAGGCGAGGTCTGCGCGAAGTGCAATCCGAATGGCGCGAAAGCCGCCACACTCGCCAAGTCATTCGATGTGGACGGCTGCTGCGCGAAGGCGCTTGCCGCGGGGAAGGCGTGCGATCATCCCTGTTGCGTCGAGGCCGCGGCAAAGGGTGAGTTGTGCGCGAAGTGCAATCCCAACGGCGCCAAGGCGCTGCAAGTCGCCAAATTCGACGCAGATAGTTGCTGCGCCAAGGCCGCCGCAGAAGGCAAGCCGTGCGAACATCCCTGTTGCGTGGAAGCGGCAGGCAAGGGTGAAATCTGCGCGAAATGCAATCCGAACAAGGCCCGCGAGAAGGTGGCGGCGAATTTTGACAAGGACGGGTGCTGTGCGAAGTCCGCCGTGGAGAATAAGGATTGCGAGCATCCGTGCTGCGTCGAGGCGCGCGCGAAGAACGAGATTTGCGCGAAATGCAATCCCAATTTTGCCAAAGCCAAGTTAAGCAAGTTGTTCGACGCGGACGGGTGCTGCGCAAAGGCATGCGCCGACGGCAAGGACTGCGAGCATCCGTGCTGTGTTGAGGCGCGTGGGAAAGGCGAGGTTTGCACAAAATGCAATCCCGGCGCGGCGGAGAAACTGAAGGCCGACGCGGCCCAGCCGCCGGGCGACGCCAAGCCTGCCGTTGCACCCGACGGCGACAAGAAGAAAGTTGCCTCGCTCACCTACAACCGCACGATCCATCCCATCCTCGCCGATAACTGCTTTACCTGCCACGGACCCGACAAGAACTCGCGTAAGGGGGACCTTCGGCTCGACGTGCGCGAGGCAGCAGTCGAAGTGCGTGAGGGCCGGGCCGCCATTGTGCCGGGGAACAGCGCCGCGAGCGAGTTGGTGCGCCGCATAACGTCGTCGAATGCGGACGACGTTATGCCGCCCACCAACTCGGGTCACGCGCTAAAGTCGGACCAGATCGCGAAGCTAACGGAGTGGATCGATTCGGGCGCGGAATACGAGCCGCATTGGTCGTACATCGCGGTGACACGCCCGGAAGTGCCTGCGGCATCCAACGACGGCTGGATTCGAAACCCTATCGACGCATTTGTGCTCGCCAACCTCGATGCGCATGGACTGAAACCGTCTCCGGAAGCCGATCGTGTGACGCTGATTCGCAGGGCAAGCCTCGACCTCCTCGGCCTCCCTCCCACGCCCGAGGAAGTCGATGGGTTTGTGAACGATGCGTCGCCCGATGCGTACGAACAATTGATCGACCGTTTGCTTGCGTCGCCGCAATATGGCGAACGCATGGCGGTTAGTTGGTTGGACTGGGTGCGGTACGCGGACACCAACGGCTACCACGGCGACGAACCGCGCATCGTGTGGCCGTATCGCGACTACGTCATCAAGGCGTTCAACGAGAACATGCCATTCGATCGGTTTACGATCGAACAACTCGCCGGCGACCTGTTGCCGAACTCGACGCGCGAACAGAAAATCGCGTCGGGCTACAACCGCCTGAACCAGCTCACCGCGGAAGGCGGCGCACAGGCGGCGGAATACGTTCAGAAATACATGGCCGATCGCATCCGCACGACTACGTCGGTGTGGATGGGTTCAACGTTCGGGTGCGCCGAATGCCACGACCACAAGTTCGACCCGACCACGATGAAGGATTTTTATTCGTTCGGCGCTTTCTTTGCCGATATTCAGGAAAAGGGCGTCTACGTCGCCGGTGGACCGTGGGACCCAACATTGGAACTGCCGGATGAGGCCCAGGCCACGGAAAAGGCCGAATTGGAGACGGCGGTCGCATCCTTGCGGCAGACGCTTGACACCCCTACCGACGCCCTCGCCGCCGCGCAGAAGACGTGGGAAGCGCGGCACCGCACGGAACTGGCAGAGGCGTACAACGATTGGACGATGCTGTTGCCCGAATCGATTACGGCGGAAGGAGGCGCAGTCCCGACGGCGGGCAGCGATCTCGCGATTGCGCTTTCGGGAGCGGACCCGGCGACAAACATCTACACGGCGATCGTTCCGGTGAACCAACGCGCGATCACCGGAATACGCCTCGAATTGTTCACAAACCCCAAGAGCGGAAAACTGTCGCGCGCGGGCGGAAACGGTAACATTGTCCTTACCGGCTTTGAGGTTTCTCTTTCCGAAACACCCGACCAAACGATACCGATAGCGTCCGCACAGGCGAGCTACGAGCAGCCCGATTTTCCGGTGAGTGCCTCAATCGACGCCGATCCGGCGACCGGTTGGGCCGTGTCCGGACACGAGATTAAAGGCAAGAACCGGTACGCCGTATTCACGTTCGCGGAGCCGGTTGCCGGTGGCCCGGGCACACGGCTCATTGTGCGCATGAAGCAGCAATCGGGATTTGTAAACCACACCATTTACAAGTTCCGTTTGTCGGCGACGACGGTCGAATCACCCGGACTCGCCAGCGCGATCGGTACCGACGCAAAAATCTCGGAGTTACTGCTGAAAGACCCGGCGAGCCGCACCGTCGAGGACAACGCCGAGATTGCGAAGTATTACCGCGGCATTGCGCCCGAATTGGAGGCGACGCGTGTCGAACTCGATGCGAAACAAAACCGCCTTGCCGCGCTGAAAAAAGAAATCCCGACAATGCTCGTGGCGAATGCCGCCGCGCCACGCGAAGTGAAGATTCTGCCACGCGGAAACTTCCTGGATACGACCGGGGAAGTGGTGCAGCCGGCGACACCGCACTTTCTGCCCCAAATGCAGATAGCGGACCGCCGCGCCACGCGGCTCGATCTTGCGCAGTGGCTCGTCGCGCGCGAGAACCCCGTCACCGCGCGCACGACGGTGAACCGGTTCTGGAAGATGTATTTCGGCGTCGGTCTGTCGAAAGTGCTCGACGATCTTGGCGCGCGCGGCGAATGGCCGGTGAACGCGGACGCGCTCGATTGGCTTGCTGCGGAATTCATGGACAGCGGTTGGGATGTGAAGCACATAGTCCGGCTTATGGTCACGTCGGCCGCATATCGGCAGTCGTCGCGCGCTACGCCGGAGCTCAACGCGGTGGACCCCTTCAATCGCCTGGCCGCTCGCCAATCGTCATATCGCCTCGCCGCGGAGGAGGTGCGCGACACGACATTGCGTATCAGCGGGCTGCTGTCGGGCAAGATCGGCGGGCGTACGGTGTTTCCCTACCAACCGGAGGGATACTACGCGGACTGCAACACGTTTTCGGAACCCGCGCGTTGGTTTACCAGCGGCGGCGAGGACCAGTACCGCCGGGGGCTGTACACATTTTGGAAAAGGTCGTTCCTGCATCCGAGCATGCTCGCGTTCGACGCGCCCACGCGCGAGGAATGCACCGCTGAACGTGTGATCTCGAATACGCCGTTGCAGGCGCTGGCCCTGTTAAACGATCCGAGCTATGTGGAAGCTTCGCGCGTGTTCGCGGAGCACATTCTCGAGGAAGGCGGCGCGACACCCGAGTCGCGCATACAATACGCGTACAGCCGCGCGCTGTCGCGCAGCGCGTCAGCGGACGAGGTGACAGTCCTCGCCGCCCTGTGCCGAAAGCACTACGAGGAATTCGCCAAAGACAAGGAGTCGGCAACAAAAGCTATTTCGGTTGGCCAGGCGCCCGTGCCCAAGGAGATTGACTCAGCGGAACTCGCCGCCTGGACGTCCGTCGCGCGCGCAATTTTGAACCTGCACGAAACGATCACAAGGACATAGGCGGGTTACGATGCACCCATTTCAAGAACACGCCCTGCAGCTCACGCGGCGCCATTTCCTCGGGCGCACCGCGAAGGGCATTGGCAGCGTCGCGCTGGCGTCGCTGTTGAATCCGGGCCTGTTTGCCGAAGCGGCGCCGGACGAGTCGTGGCGCGGCGTAGTGCAGCCGCTGCACTTTGCGCCCAAGGCGAAGCGCGTGATCCATCTGGTTATGTCCGGTGGGCCTTCGCACCTCGAAACGTTTGACTACAAGCCCAAGCTCGGCGAGATGGCCGGAAAGCCCATGCCGGAGTCATTTACGAAGGGCCAGCCAATTGCGCAGCTACAGATCGAAGCGCAGCTAAAATGCCTTGCGCCGCAACATGCGTTCCACACATTCGGAAAGTCCGGCCAAGTCATCAGCGAGATTTTTCCACATATCGCGAAGATTGCGGACGACATTTGCATCATCCGCTCGATGCAGACCGAGCAAATCAACCACGATCCCGCGAATACCTTCATGAACTCCGGCACGTCGATTTCGGGACGGCCCAGCATGGGGTCGTGGGTGTTGTACGGACTGGGCAGCGAAACGCAGAACCTGCCCGGCTTTGTTGTGCTCACGTCGGCGGGCGGCGGGCAGAACCAGCCCATCGCGGCTCGCCAGTGGCACAGCGGTTTTCTGCCGAGCAAATTCCAGGGGGTAAAGCTGCATTCCTCGGGCGATCCGGTGAACTACGTCGCGAACCCGCCGGGCGTGTCCGACGCGCAGCAACGCGATGTCGTCGATGCGATTGCAGAGCTGAACGCGATCCGGCAGGATTCGGTCGACGACCCCGAAATCGCCACGCGCATCAGCCAATACGAAATGGCGTTTCGCATGCAATCGAGCGTACCCGACCTCGTCGATTTTTCGGACGAGCCACAGCACATACGGGACCTGTACGGCACAGCGGGCGGGGACGGAACCTTCGCGTCGAACTGCCTGCTTGCGCGCCGGCTCGCCGAACGCGGCGTGCGGTTCATTCAGGTGTACCATCGCGGTTGGGACCATCACGGCGGCGTGAAGCAGGGCACGGCCACGACGGCAAAACTCACCGATCAGGCAAGCGCGGCGCTGGTAACCGATCTCAAACAGCGCGGTATGCTGGACGACACGCTCGTGATTTGGGGCGGCGAATTCGGGCGCACGCCGATGGCGCAGGGTGACGGCCGCGATCACCACATCAAGGGCTACTCGATCTGGATGGCGGGCGGCGGCATCAAACCGGGATTCAGCTTCGGCGCGACAGACGAACTGGGTTACAACGCCGTTGCCGACAAGGTCCACGTGCATGACTGGCACGCGACCATCCTCCACCTGCTCGGCATCGATCACCTCAAGCTTACCTACCGCTTCCAGGGCCGCGACTTCCGGCTCACCGACGTATTCGGAAACGTCGTTACTCCGATCATCGTGTGACGGCGGGCGCGCCGCATGTCCAGCGCGGAACCTCCCCACCTCGAGCGCACGCTCGGATTCTGGGCCCTCCTCGCGTATGGGGTGGGCGACATGCTTGGCGCCGGCATCTACGCGCTTGTCGGCAAAGTCGCCGGCTTGTCCGGAATGTTGTCGTGGATGTCCTTTGCCGTCGCGAGCGTTGCGGCCACGCTGACGGCGTGCGTGTACGCGGAACTTGCGACGCGGTTCCCGCAGAGCGGCGGCGCGGCCTATTACTGCGAACGCGCGTTCCGAAAGCCCGCGTTGTCCGTGTTCATCGGATGGCTTGTGCTGTGCTCCGGTGTCGTCTCGATGGCGACGTCGTCGCTCGCATTTGCAGGATATTTGACTAAACTCGTCGAGCCGCTTCCAGCGCCCGTGGCCGTCTGCGGGTTCCTTTTCGTCGTGGGAACGATCGCAATTCGCGGCATTCGGGAATCTTCCACCTCGAACATTATCTGCACCATGATCGAGCTTTCCGGTCTGCTTATCGTGGTGACGACCGGGCTGGCGCTGTTTTTCGGCGGCGGTCCGCCCAAGATTGAACTCGCAACACCGCCGCCGGAAGTAACGACATGGGCGCCATTGCTCATCCTGCAAGGCGCGGGGCTTGCCTTCTTTGCGTGCATCGGGTTCGAGGACATCGCGAATGTCGCGGAAGAGGTCAAGAAGCCGGAACGCACGATTCCAACGGCGCTGCTGTCGGCGATGGCAATCGTCGGCGCGGTCTATATGCTGGTCGCGTTCGTGTCGACGCGTACGCTTCCGCCGCACGAACTCGCATCGAGCGAGGCGCCGTTGCTCTCGGTTGTTGAACGTACCGCGCCATGGTCATTGAAGTTTTTTGGCGTTATCGCAATGTTCGCCGTTGCGAATACAAGCCTCTTGAATTGCGTAATGGGTTCGCGCCTACTCCACGGGATGTCGCGCGAGGGCTTGGTGCCGGAGTGGCTGGGCCGAATCCATCCCACGCGCCACACGCCTTACGTAGCGACGGTCATTGTCATCGCCATCGCGCTCGTGCTCGCGTTGACGGGCACTGTCGGGCACCTTGGCGGCACCACGAGCGTATTGCTGCTGGCCGTATTCATTGTGATCGACATTGCGCTCCTGAAGATTCGGCGCCGGGAGACCGAATATTTCGGCTTTCGCGTTCCGTGGTTTGTCCCCGTCGCGAGCATGGCAATATGTTTGGTGCTTATCGTGTTTTCTCAGCAGGCGTCGATTCGGATCGCCGCGGTGCTGGGCGCGCTGGGGGCCGTAATTGCGTGCACGCGTTGGAACCAACGGTCGCGCATTACATGAGAACGGGGTCAGCTCCATGCGAATTGTTATCGGTGGCGCAAGCGGCTTAATCGGGTCCGCGCTGGTCAAGACATTGCGCGCGGATGGGCACGACGTACGCAGGCTGGTACGAGGTCAGCCAATGGGTGGGGATATTTCATGGGACCCCGGCGCCGGTCGGCTCGACGCGTCGGCCTTGAATGGCGTGGAAGCGCTAATCCACCTCTCGGGCGAAAGCGTCGCGAGCGGGCGGTGGACTGCCGCAAAGAAAACGGCGATTCGCGACAGCCGTGTAAAGTCCACATCACTTCTGGCTTCCGCGCTTGCGTCCATCGACGAGCCTCCGAAAACGTGGCTCTGCGCGTCGGCGATCGGGTACTACGGCAATCGCGGCAGCGAATGGCTCGACGAGGGTTCCGCGGCGGGTGCGGGGTTTCTCGCGGAGGTCTGCAAGGAATGGGAGACGGCGACGAAGCCCGCGGCGGACGGCGGCCTTCGCGTCGTCAATTTGCGTTTCGGCGTCGTTCTCAGCGTCGAGGGCGGGGCATTCAGGCAAATGATGATGGCGTTCAAGATGGGCGTCGGCGGCGTTATTGGCAGCGGCGAACAGTACATCAGTTGGATTACGCTAAACGACGCTGTGCGCGCAGTCGTATGCGCCCTGGAAAACCCGTTCATCGCCGGCCCGATGAACGTTGTGTCCCCGAGTCCTGTCACGAACCGCGAACTGACTCAGACGCTGGGCCGTGCGCTCCGCCGCCCCACGATCCTTGCGGTGCCCGCCTTCGCCGCGCGACTTGTGTTCGGCGAGATGGCGGACGAAATGTTTCTCGCCAGCACGCGCGTCCGCCCCAAACAACTCCTCGATTCCGGTTTCACTTTCTCAGCGCCGGACCTCGCGTCCGCTCTGGAATCGTTGTTGAAAGTTGCCCCGTAGCCATTTTCGATCCGACCGGCTTTAACTCCATACCGAACCATCTCCACCCGTCACCACGTGTAATGCACCAGGTACGTCACCTTCTTCTCCTCGTCCGGCTGCAATGGCACACGGAACTCGACGGTCTGTGCGTCGGTCTTCTCGAATTCCATCGACGGCCCCCGAATTTCCCAATTTACGCCACGGTATAGGTGTTCTACGACGCGGATTTCGGCGGCTTCCTTCTTACGGTTGCGCACCGATATCTCGAACATCTCGTCAACCCAGTGCGCGTTGTAGTCGATGTTGTAGTTGAGCCGCTTCCGTTCGCCGACGAGATCAAACGCATCGCCGGTGTAGACGCGAATGGTTTCGCCCTGCGGCGTGTGCGCAATGACATTCTCCCCGGTGAATTCCAGTTGACCGTCGTCGTCGCGCTGATAGAACCGCGTCTTGCCCGCCGGCAACGGGATGCCAAGCCCATTTTCCTTCGTGTTTGCGAATTCGCGCATCACCCACACGAGCTTGTTGGACTGCGTGCCGTAATCGCGTTGCTGCATCAATTGCTCCGTGCCCCAGCCCCGGTACTGATTGGGATCAATCTGAACGCCGTCATACACATAGAAGCGTGTTGAAATAATCCCGTCCGCACGGACGAACTCGATTTGCTTCGTTTCGCGGTCACGCAGCGTAACGGGGCGCTCAACGGAGTAGAGATGATACTCATCGAAGGACTTCTCCGTGACCGCCGGTTGGAAGTACGCTCCCCCGCCAAATCCCCCCGAGCGCAAGGCTTCCATCTCGTAGGCCTGCGCCCCATGCGGGCGCAGCTTGTTCACGTTTCCTGCCATGAGTTTAATCTGTGCGTTTTCGAAGGTCTTGCCGCTCTGGTTGTCCATGGTCACCCAACCCACGAGATCGACCTTCTCGCCTTCGGCAGGCGCAACGAGGTTGTAGCTCGAATCCCAGCTCATGCCTCCGGTGATGTAACCAATCTCCGCGTCGAGTGGGCCCGCGGTGTCGGACTCCAGCGTCCAGGTCAATGTCGGCTTCAGTATGGTGTCGTCGGGAATTCCGGGGAACAGCGGCTGGCCCGGCAATCCAAAATGGAGCTTGCCATAAATCTCGATAATCGGTTGCGAGCCGCCGCCACCGTACGCCATAGCCTGCTGCATCATCTGGTACTGCTGGCCGTAGCGTTGCATGGCCGCGGCGCTGTGCGGCGCGTAGTTGCTGCGCACAACGCGCCCCTGAACGATGTCGCGCTGATCTCCGGTTTGGATGATGAAGTCGATGAACTTTCCTTCATTGAGCTTTAACAGCAACTCCGGCGAAAGCTGGTCTGCGCGGTAGTTCTGCTCCAGAATGCGGATCGCCACCTTCCCCGCCGGATCGCGCAGCATGACCGAGTCCGGCTCGAGGTGGGCGGTCGTGTCGTTGAACGTGACTTGGTTTGTGCCCTGCTGCAGGTCAAGGCGAATGTTTTCGCGCACAACACCAAATTGCTGGTTGTAGATTGTTACCGACGGCTCGGCGGCGGCAGTGGCGATAACAACGACGGCTACCAGAATGTGACGCATGGTTGACTACTCCTTATTCGATGGGAGCTATGCGAACTATGGGACCAGTGTGGACCTTACGATGTATGCGACACCATAATACCGTTCCGAGTTCGCACCGGGCCGGGGCGAGGTTCCGCACTCGAGTAAACATGCCGCCCGTCCGACACATCACGTCCCCCCATTGTTCCTATTGCTCCCATTCCTCCCATCTCTATCTGTACAATAGTTGACGTACAACGGCACGGTATTTCTAACGTATGGACACGCAATTCTTGGGACGCGCCCTGATTGGCCTGGGAGTCGTAATCGTGATAGCCGGGTTGGTCGTGTATTTCGGCGGCAAGGCGGGGTTCTTTGGGCTGGGTAAGCTGCCGGGGGACGTGCGCATCGAGCGGGAAAGCTTCAGCTTCTATTTCCCGATTACGACGTCGATCATTGTCAGCATAATTCTGACCCTTCTACTGGTTGTCCTATCGAAGTTCCGCTAGAGGTGGCGCACTTTTTCGTCCGGCGCGGCTACCGCCGGTCATTGTGTCCCTATCCATGCGGGTTCCTGCAAACAGCCGGATTCCTTGAGAAGTGTGTTGAGCCGGTTCGTCATGTCCTCGAACAGGGCCTTCACGTCGTCCGGCGCTTTCTTGCGAATAATTGCTTCGAGGATGCCGCCCTCCGAATCCTGAATGTAGCCTGCCAGCAGATTCGTCATTTCGTCCGGGTCCTTCTCGACGTCGTAGAGTTCGTAGAAGTCCCACACGCCGTGGTAGCGGATATACTTGTGCGTCTTCGTGCGCACTCCCAGCATCGTCGGCGTTTGCGGAAACGACCGTTCCCAGAGGTATTCGTACAGGATCGAGTCGCGCCACTCCGGCGATTCGCCCCTCATTAAGGGCAGCAGCGAGCGCCCCTGCATGCTCGACGGCACGGGCAGGCCCGCAGCTTCAAGAAACGTCGGCGCAAAGTCGATGTTCGCAGTCAACTCGCCGCACTTCGCTCCCGGCTTGATGAAGTCCGGACAGTGCGCGATGCACGGCACGCGGATCGACGCTTCGTACATGGTTCGCTTGTCGATCAGCCCATGCTCGCCGAACTGAAAACCGTTGTCCGACGTAAACACGAACAACGTCGAATTGAGCAGCCCCTGTTCACGCAGGGTCTCGACAATTCGTCCGACGCTGTCGTCCACCGCGCGCATCGTCTCGCAATAATCGCGCGCGAATGAGTCAAAATCAGTCTCCTTGTTGTACATACCGTCCACGCCATGCCAACTGTGGCGTTGCGCGCGCACCCACGCGGGTTTCCCGCAGTAGTTCTCGTCCGTATTCGCCATGCTCGCGGGATGCGGATACGTCTTGTCCGCGTAACAACCCTTGTGCCGGCCGGCGGGATGAAACTCGGCATGCACAGCCTTGTGCGATACATAGAGGCAAATCGGACTGTCGCCCCGCTCGCGCAGAAACGCCACTGCCTTGTCCGTGATTAAATCGGTGACGTAGCCCGCCTCCTGCTTGCGCTGGCCGTTCGTATTGAATGTCGGATCTACGTATACGCCTTGCCCGCGGAATGACGACCAATAATCGAAGCCCGGCCGCGGATCGTCGGTGTCGCCGCCCATATGCCACTTCCCAACGAACGCCGTCCGATAGCCAGCTTCCTGCAGCATGCGCGGAAATGTCGGGATTGCATCGTCGAGCGGCGACTTGTTGTCATAGACCTTGTGCGAATGCGCGTAAAGCCCGGTGAGCATCGACGCCCGGCTGGGCGAGCACAAGGACGTGGTGACGAACGCGCGCTCAAACACTATCCCGCCGCGCGCAAGCGCATCGAGATTCGGCGTTTCGAGAAAGGGATGCCCCATAAAACCCATCGAATCGAAGCGCATGTCGTCGATCAAAATGAAAACGATGTTGCGCCGCGCAGGCGTAGACGCTGCGTGGGCGTGAGTCGCGACGGCAACGGCGGCAGCCGCCTGCGCCATGAAGTCGCGCCGTGGAATGGAATCTGTCACCTCATGCCCTCCGCATTGCCGGTGGCCGACCGTCTGGCAAGCCCAGAATAAGCGGTCATTGCAGCGCCTTATAGGACCGTTCTTTGATACACGTCAACTTTAGCACTGCGCCGGGGTCGTTTGTCACAACGTAGATTGCGCCGTCCGGGCCGCAGCCAACGTCGCGCACGCGCCCTACATTCTTGAGGATGACTTCCTGGTGCATTACGCGCTTGTCCGTGACTCGGACTATACGGAGCTCCTCGTTTCGCAGCGCAGTGACAAGAAGGCTGTTGTTCCATTTGGGAAACTGATCGCCGGAGTAGAAGTCAATGCCGCATACTGCAATCGAAGGACGCCAGAATGACGCCGGCTGCTCCAAGCCGTCCTTTTCCGTCAAGTCCGAGACAATCGCGCCGCTGTAGTCGCGGCCCCAGGTAATAACGGGCCATCCGTAATTCTTTCCCGGCTCGATCACGTTGATTTCGTCGCCACCCATGGGGCCGTGCTCGGTCTCCCAGAGGTAGCCGGTCTCGGGATGGATCGCGAGGCCCTGCGCATTGCGGTTGCCGTAGGAATAGATGCTGCGCATTGCGCCGCGCTTTCGCGCGAAGGGGTTGTCCTTCGGGATACTTCCGTCCGGCCGGATGCGGTGAATCTTACCATTTGGACGTCCCAGGTCTTGCGCGTGTTCCTTCATGCCGCGCTCGCCGATAGAGAAGAATAGATGGCCCTTCGTATCGAACACGATTCGGCACCCGTAGTGTATACGCGTGGTCAAGTACGTCTCGTGCGGCGCCTCGAACACGGTCTGCTCATCAGTCCAGGCGCCGTTCGCAATCTTCCCGCGCACGATCTTGGTCATCGCCAATGCCGGCTTATCCTCTTGTTCCGGCAGCGCGTGGCTGAATGCGAGGTACACCCAAGCGTTCTCGGCATAATCGGGGTCCACCGCAACGTCCATCAGGCCCCCCTGGCCCTCAGGCAAGACTTCCGGAGTGCCGTTTACCGGCGCCGGGTCCAGCGCGCCTTTCCTCACGATGCGCAGTCGCCCTTCCTGTTCCGTCAGCAAGACGGTGTCGTTGTCCGGAAACGCGATACCCCAGGGGTCCTTCAAACCCTGTACCCATTGGTCGACCTTGACGTGATAATCCTGCGTCTGCACTTCCGCGGGCGGGGGCGGCTTCGCCGCGCCGGTGGATTTTTCCACGCTGAGAATGTAATCGACCACCGCCCCGATCTGGGCGTCACTCATCGACGATTCGTACGCGGGCATACCGAGGTCCGTGATGCCGTGCTTGACGTTGCTCGTCAAATACCATTTGCCGTCGCCGAACTGCCATACGCCGTCCACCATGCTCTGCGCATTGCCACCGCGCAAGTCCGCGCCGTGACACTGCGCGCAGAACTGCTGGTATAATGCCGCCCCGCCCGGCGCGTCTTGCGCAAACGCCTGTGCGGCGAGAACCGAAATTATCGAACCGAATCGAGTTAGTTGCATATCAGCGCTCCCGTTTCCGCCGCAAACTCCTCGACACACTCGGCCGTCACAAATTACCGACGAACAGCCGGTTGCGTCCACGCCATTTCGAAATCGCCTTCCTTGAACGGGTCGGCCTTGAGTTTGGACGAAACGACTTTGGCGCGCACGTACATTTCGTCGCCTTTGAACGCGTAGACGGCCGGGTTCGTGTGGGATTCGGCGAGTACGACGCCGATATCCGCGCTGTATTGGCGCGGCGTGCTTGGAATTTCAACGCCATTCTCGTCCAAAGTTGGTTTGCTTGAGAGGTCTGCACCCTTGCGCGTGCCGTAAAAGATTGTCTTGTAAGGAACGTCATGTTCCGCATCGATAGTGACGCGGTATTCCTTTTCGTCCCACTCGATTGCGTTCAACAACACGCCGGAACTTGCATAGAAGTCGCCGCGATTGAATGCTTCCATGATCGAGTCGGCTTCGAGGTTCTCGGCCAGGACCATGCACCAGCCGCGCCCGGGGATCGAGTGGCCCGCGCCGCGCACGAAATAATCGTGGGCGTCGTCCGTAGCGACGCCGTAGAGGATGTTCTCCGGGTTTTCCGCCAACCGCACCGCGAGCACGATGTCCCAATAGCGGTCGGTGTTGACGCGGTGCAACTTTTCGTCGCCCCAATTCTTCACACCGCCGTGGCCGTTGTAGACTTCGAAGAACCGGCTGGTATCGACCGCAATGAGGTCCTCCGGCGGTACGCCGTAATCGCCCCAGTTCGGGTGGTTCACGTGGGCAAGCATAGGCGCATTGTGCTGGCGGCTTTGTTCATCGACCGCATGAACGTGCTCGCGCACGACACCTTCGGTCGTGTCTGCCTTAGACTGAGGAATCTTGTCGCGAATGTTCAGTCCGTTGACGTGCGCCTTCGCCGTAATTTCCTCGCCTTCAATCAGGATGAACTTGCCAGGTTCTTCGAATCGCTTGCGCAGTTCCTCGTAGGTCTTCAGGCGCATGACGGTTTCGCCGCCGGCCTCGGAAGTCTCAACCCAGTCGTCGCCAAATTTTTCCTTTAACTGCGCGAGACGCTCGGCCGTGAGGCGGGTCTTCTCTCCCGCGATGAATAGTTTTTCGCCGCGCAGCATTACGTTGTGGTCCGTGATGGAAAGGAAGTCGTAATCCCGTTCTTTATACCAGTCCACGGCGAGTTCCGGCGCGGCGTCCCCGTCGCTCCAGAGCGTATGCGTATGCGTATTCCCTTTGTACCACCGTCTATCGCCTTCGGGCTTAAGCGATTTTGTCGTTTGCGCGTGGGCGGCCAGGATGGCGAATGCCGCAACAAGAACGATAGCGCGACGTACGATTGACATGGGAATCCTCCGGAATTCTGGGTTGCAGTCACCGGACGCAGTGTACTTCCGAAGTATGAGCACGATGCAAGTGGACAATCCGGCAATTCCCGCGGGGACGTGAGGCTTCGCGGCGGGCGCAGCGCTATTGCTTGTCTTCGTGCCCCGGCACGCCGGCCTTCGTCGCAAATTCCAGCAGTTGATCATGGGAAGGCTCTTCCGCCACCAGGTGGCGGACGATTGCGCCATCGCGAATGACGTAGAAGCACGGCGGTGCGCTCGCGTCCTCGTGGAGCAGGTTCATGAACGTGAGCACTTCAATTGTCTGAATAGGGAACTGCGGATCGGTCAGCGACATGAAGTCATTCATTTCGCCGTCCGTGCCCATCATGATCGCCACGACCATGGGCGCCCCCGGGGCCTGCATCAACTCGTTAAGTGTGCGCGCGACCGCCTGGCAGTGTTCGCACGAGGCGCTCAACATGGCAACCAGGTACTCCCCTTGCGCCAACGGCACGGGCGCGCCGCCGAGCCGCGGCACGAACTCGGCGAATGGTTTCGCCTCTGCGATTGCCGTGTTGACCGGAGTGTTCGCCGCGCTCGTGGGCGCAGGCGCAGGCTCACCCATAGCGAGTGCGCCGGCCACAATAAGAATCCCAGCCAGCGCCAACCCGACGGCGGCAGTCTGATTCGACTTTCGCGGTTTCTCGACTGCTGGATCGCCTTCTTCCGCTTGCGCAGCCACAGGCCTATTGCGAAAGCCGAACCACGCCATGCCCGTCATGCCCAGCAGTACCACGTTCTTGGCAATCGACGTGCCCGGCCCCATCTTGATGTATTCGCCGAAGCACCCACAATCCGCGAGGCCTTTGAAGGCCCACGCGTAAGCGATGAGCGCGGTGAATCCGACGAGCAAGCCGGACGTGAAAACCAGCGTACGACCACCGAAACGAAAACCGCCGAGCAATGCCGCGCCGAGCGCAGTCTCCAGCGCGACCATGCAATACGCTATCGTCAGTACCGCGGATTGATCGCGCACGATTCCGTAGGCGCGGACCTGCACGGCAAAACTGTACACATCGAGCGCCTTCGACGCGGCGCTTACGATGAACAACACGCCGACGGCAATTTCGATCGGGCGGGCAACGCGGCTCAGCACGACAGACTACTCCTTGCTGGGTACTTCATTTGGTACCGTAGGCATAAATGCTGCGAACATGTGCTCGAGTTCCGCGAGGCCTTCGTCAATCGAATACGGAAGCGCATGCGCGAACAGGTCGAGGATAACCAACGCGTTCAGGTGCGCGTCGCCCGCGGGGATCACACGCAGTCGATTCGCCAACCCGACATTCACTTCGTGAATCAAATCGTACGTTTCCCGAAGACCGCGCAAATCGATATCCGGCGCCGCGCCGCGCAGCTTCAAGAAATATTGTCCGAGCAAATACGCGCCGACCGAACGAAACATCGTCTCCTCACGCGTCGCGAGCGGCAAATGAAACCGCGCCATCGGCTTGAACCGCGCGAGAATCGGGCACCCGCTCGTGGCCATGCTCAGCCCGACGAGCGAGCTTAGCGCGCGCTGCACCGAGGTCTTCGAGGTCACGGTCCGTTCGCGTGTGACAATCGTGACTTCGACCTCGGTGAACGACAACAACGGCCCGAACTCGTTCAGAATATCGACAAAGGCGAGCGCCGCGGGGCAATGTGCGTGTTCGGGCGCGCTGAGCGGGCAAACGCGGCATTGGTGTACATCGAGTTTTGCCCAATCAGGCGGCGTCTCCGCGCGTTCCCGTTTCGCCTCCAACGTCTTCGCATCGAGCTTGATGCACAGCGCCGCGTCAAGTTTCTCGCCGTCGGCGCAGCGAAATTGGTATGCGATATCGATGGTGCCGTTCGTCACGTCATTACGCAGCCCGGGTTGCAGGACAATTGGTCATCCAGCCAGGAAAACATTCATTCCATGATCGCCCTTCCGCGGGTGGATGTCCAATTGCCCGCTGACGGCAGGATTCATGGGCTGTTGCGCAGGATATCGAAAACGCGTTCCTCGCCGCCCCGGTAAATCAGGTGATCATCGATCGCGAGCGTCTGCTCGGCGGACAACGGAATGAACGACCCCTCCGCGCGCGCGAACTCCTCCCCCGTTTCGTCGATTACCGCCCCGTTCCCATAGGCGATGCGCCGGTTCGACTTCGTAATTTCGGCCCACACCAGCATTTTCCGGTCGCCGGGCACGGGCTTACGGTAGCGCAGTTTCAATTCCGCGGTGACCGTCATGCGCGCGAGCGCGCGGTTCGCGGCCCAGGCAATTGTCTCGTCCAACAGCGCGGCCACGACGCCTCCGTGGAGCACGTTCGGATAACCGCAGTGGTGCGCCTTGGGTTGAAACCACGTCTTGATTTTGCCGTCTTCCACGAAAAACCGGAGCTGAAGGCCGGCAATGTTCTCCTCGCCGCAGACAAAGCACGACCGCGAATTCGGCAGAAAGACTCGGCCATTCTCGGCAGTATTCATGTTCGAATTCCTTGCAGCGCCCGCACACGCGGCGCTCGTTCAGCGGGTAGTGTGCATCGCGTCGGGATAGTCCGTCAACGCGGCTTGCTGCAAGCCAGGTACCGGATCAAGAATGGAGCGCCGCGAACGCACCACAGACTTTAAGGAGGCAGCATGGCGGAAGCACCGGACCCGGACATTCGCGAACGGACGTTTCTCTATTCCGTGCGGGCGGTCCGCATGTACGAGTACATCTGTAAGGAGGGCAAGAGCGCGTCAGGCGTCATACTCGGCGAACAGTTCCTGCGTTGCGCAACGTCGCTTGGGGCCGCGGTGGACGAGGCGCAGCATTCGGAATCGCGCTCTGAGTACATCGTCCGGATTGAAGAGGCCGCGAAGGAAGCGCGCGAGGCCCTGTACTGGCTGCGGCTCATGAAGGATACCGACACGGTGCCGTCGAGAAGGATTGTCCCGTTTGAACAGGATACGCGCGAAATCATTGCCCTGTTGTCCGCGCGGGCCAGCGGGTCTCGTGCCCGCACCGCGCCCCGGCGGGGTAGGTAAACGGCGCATCGTGCGGCGGTAACGGGCCATCGCATATACTCGAAGCATGATCGGGAAAGTGCAGCGCGCGTTCGATGCATTGAAGCGCGGCCGCCGGTTTGTCACGCACGACGTGTGGTACATCGGCCGCCCGGGCGAGGGGGTCCCCCACGGCTTCGTGATCAAACAGGTGCGCGTCCTCATTCTCCTCGTGCGCAACCTGCTGCAGGGCGCGTTCCTCATGCGCGCGGCCGCGCTCACATTCACGTCGTTACTGTCCGTTGTTCCCTGCGTCGCGATCCTGTTCATCGTTATTCAAAAGCTCAATCTCGGCTATCACGCCGTCGACTTCGTCACGGAGCTCGCCTCGCGGGTAGAAGTCTCGGAGCAGGACCCGGGCAATCCCACTCCGCAGCCCTTGCTCTCACTTGATTTGAACGAGGAAGTCAGCCGGCGCAACGAAGAGGTCATCCGCAGACTGTTGCGCTTGATGTTTGCAGATGTCCGCCCCGTTAACGTCGCGGCGGCTGCCGGTTCGAACGAAGACTTGACCGACCCGATCGAAGTCCTGATGAAGTTCGCAAAAGACGTATCCAAGACGTGGCAGGGCGCCAATTCCCGGACCGTAATCGCGTTGAGCGGCTTTGTGCTTGTTACCGTTTTTGGAATGATGTGGAATATCGAGTCCGCCTTTAACTCCATCTGGGGCGTGCGGCGCACGCGCTCGTGGTATCGCATTTTCAGCGACTACCTTCTAATCATGCTGCTCATACCGTTTGTCGTTGCGGCCGTGCTGGGCTTCATGATTGCGATGCAAAGCCCGGCCGACCGGCGCTATTCCGTCGATCTCGCGTTGCGCACTCTGCCGTATCTCTCGATTTGGGCAATCTTCACGTTGGTTTACGTAATCGTGCCGAACACCAAAGTGAAATGGCGGTACGCGCTGCTCGGTGGGATCATTGGCGGGACGCTTTGGTGCCTGGGTTCATTGGCGTACGTCAATCTGCAGATTGGCGTGACGCGGAACAGTCTCATTTACTCGAGCTTTGCGTTGTTCCCACTGTTAATGACATGGATTTACGTGAGCTGGATCATCGTGCTGTTCGGCGCAGAACTCACATTTGCCTGCCAAAACGAGCGCACGTTTGCCATGGAACGCCTCGCGCAGGGTGCGAGCCATGCCTACCGCGAAGCGGTCGGGCTCCGCGCAATGGTCGAGGTCAGCCGCCGGTTCGACGAGGGGCTGCCCGGCATGGCGACCGAGGATGCCGCGCGCGAGTGGAACGTGCCCACCCGCGTCATCAACGAGACGATGAATCAACTTGAGGAGGCGGGCCTCGTCTGCGCGCGCGCGACGGAGCCCATTACCTACGCGCCCGCGCGGTCGCTGGACAAGATCACCGTCGGCGACGTCGTGAACGCGCTGCGCGAGGCGGGCAGGGAACCGTCCGCGCTTCGCGAGGATGAATCGCTGCGCCCGCTGCTGGCCGAAATCGAAGGGCGCGGCAGTCGACTGATGACCGCGTCGCTGGATACCTTTGTGCGGCGATTCTATCCGCAGCACGAGGCGATTGAAGTTGTCGTGTCTGATTCGAAGGAGCTTCCGTCGCCCGAGTGAACATCCGGCGCTGGTGCGGACTATTGAGAGCGAGGAAAGGCAGGAGAGCGATGGGAGCAATAATGCGTTCGTTCGTGGCCAATCGTGCCGGGATACCGTTGTACCGCGTTTGCAGCTCATTTCCGTTGGCGTTTTTGCTCGCGCTGTCTGCCTGCCGTCCGGCCGACAGAGCCCCCGGCGGCGAAGGGACCCCCTCAGGTCCGCCGAGTACGGCGGCTGTCCTCAAACTCATGCCGGAAGGCGCGGTGACCGCGCTCGCACTTCCGTCCGTCGAGTTGGCTGAGGAACAGATTCACGCGTTGCTACTTCGCGGCGCACCAGATGATGTCGATATGAGGGCCGAGATCAAAGTACTTACAGGACAGTTTGCACGCGGCGCCAACGCGTTCGAGGCCGAATCCATTGCTGACATCGCCGCAATCAAGGGCCTCGATCCGGAGAAGCCCCTTGCGCTGTTCTTCGGCGCATCGAAGGAAATCAAAACTGAGCCTTCGCCGCTGGGGCAAATCGAGTTCGAGCGGCAAATAATGGCGTATCTCGGTTTCGGAGCGCTGCCACCGATGGCCGCGGTGTTGCCTTACGCAAAGCGGCAAGACGCGGAGAAGTTCGTCGTCGATTGGGGTGGTTCTGGAACTATGAATCCCAAAGACCTCGACGAGCCCAAGACAACGATCTTCTCCCGCGATGACGACAGCTTCGCGTACTTCTTCACGGACGATCTGCTCGTTGCGGGAACGAGTGCGGCGCTCGTGCGCGGGATCGCCGGGCGCATGAAATCTCCGGCATCCGTCCGCTACGGCACGAACGACTGCCCCGCGGACAGCACCGACGAAATCGTGCAACTGATACGGACGGACAAGGTAGCCGCCGGTGTCGCTGCTTCAACGTCTCCTTTCTTCAGCGGTTCGTTGCCGCGAAATCTCGGAGACGCAGCGTCGCAACTTTGGAGAGGCTGGATCGAGCCTTACAAGGGCGATGATCCAATGGTCGTGACGTGGAAATTCGACGGCGATCGGCTATCGGTCCGCTCGCGCCTTGACTATGCCAAGCATCCGGAGGCGAAAGCCGCCCTGGCGCCCGCCGCTCCCCTGACACACCTAAACGCTTTGCCAGAATCCACCATCGCGGCGTGGAGCATACAACTCACGCCAAAAACGCGGGCAAGCCTCAAGGAGTCCGCGGGCACGAGCATGGGTGCGCAAGGCGGGATGATCGGTCAATTGGGCGGTTCGATCGGCAAGGTCATTGACCTCATGGGCGACGCGGCGACGATCGCCGTAACGGGACCGGGCGCCGATACGTCAAAGTTGGCTGTACTCATTTCATTTCAGGATGGCGACGCCGCGCGAAGCGTATTGCGCGATCTCGGCATGACACCGTTGAAGGCGGAGACGTACAACAATACGGACATCTTCTCGTTTGTGTTTCCGCCCGCGACGGTCTACTACGCGATTCCGAAGAGCACATTCGTGCTCGCCGGAAATCTTGATTCTGTGAAGGACCTGATTGACCGGATCGATTCCGGGAAACCCGGACCATTTGCATCAGGATTGAACCCGCCGCTCGACGTCAACCCACCGCGTCAGCAGGCGTTTGTAGCCAAACAGGAATTCTTCGCCGGGGCGTTGTTGCCGGCACTGGAGGCCAACGGCATGGCCTCGAAGGATCAAACCCAGTACACAACGAAAGCATTGGGCAAGGTGCGCGACGCGCGCATGACCACGGAAGTCGTGAAGGATTGGCAGGACACGCACCTTGTCGTCCAGTTCGAGTAGTTCGCGGCGGAACGACGCACAACGACCTACGCGTCGAAATTGCGAATGAGCTGCACATAGAACCGGCAGACTTCGCCGAAGTTCTGGACGCGGATGTGTTCGTTCGTCCCGTGCAGCATCTTGATTTCGCCTTGGCGAAACCGCGTTGGTGTGAAGCGGTACACGTTCGGCGTAACGTCGTAAAAGAACCGCGAATCCGTGCCGCCCAGCACGAGGAACGGTCCGACGACAACGTCGGGACTCACTTCGCGAATAGTCTTCTCCAGTATCCCGTACGGCGCGGCGTTGATATCGGATACCGGCGATGGATCGCGCGGTTCCTTTTCGATTGATTCAATTTTTACACGCTCGTCGTCGACGATCCTGGTTATGCGATCGCAGACGGTCTTCACCGTTTCGCCAGGAAGGATGCGGAAATTCACGACCGCCTTCGCCTCCGGCGGCAGCACGTTGTCCTTCACGCCACCGGAGATCATCGTCACGGCGGTCGTCGTACGCACCACCGCGTTCGTCTCCGGCGACCCGGATAGCATGCGTTCGACGAGTGGCCCAAACAACCAGAGGTTCGCGAACACCGCGCGCTGCCCGAACGGCATTTCCGGCCCGAACGCGTCGAACATTTGCCTTGCGGGGCCGGAGAGTCCGCCCGGGAACGGGTTCGCTTCGAGCTTCGCTATCGCCTCGGCGAGTATGCCGATGGCGCTATGCGGGGGCGGAGTCGACGAATGACCTCCGGGCTGGTTCACGGTAAGCGAGAAACTCGCGTACCCTTTTTCGGCAATGCCAATTAACGCCGCGGGCGCGTTCAACCCGGGCATCACGTCGTGAATGATCGATCCGCCTTCATCTACGACGCATTCGGGTGTAATCTTCCGTTCGACCAACAGGTCGACGATCTTCTGCGCACCCTCGGGGCCTCCCAATTCCTCGTCGTGGCCGAAGGACAGCATGATTGTGCGCTTCGGCCGAAAGCCTTTCTCGATCAGCCACTCGACGGCTTCCATCGCGCCGATGACGTTCTGCTTGTCGTCCGCCGCACCCCTTCCCCACACCGCGCCGTCCGCAATCTTCCCTTCGAACGGCGGGTGCGACCAGTCAGTTTCGCTTCCCGGCGCCACGGGCACTACGTCGAAATGGCCCATGATCACCAACGGTTTCAACGAGGCGTCGCTGCCCGGCCACGTATACAGCAGGCTGAAACCGCCCACCTTCTCGCGCGTTAGCGCAGCGTGCGACTTCGGGTACGTCTCCTCAAGATAGGCGTGAAACGCTTCGAACTCGTCCTTGCTGATAGGCGAAGGCACGCCAAACGAAATGGTTTCAAACGCGATCGCTCTTGCCAGGCGCTCCGCGGCGCGATCGACATCGAGGTCAATATCCCGAACCGGAGTCGCGGCAATCTGCTTCGACGTGAACATCAGCGTGCGGCCAACAATCACACACACGAGAATCGCGACGATACTCGCGACGATCGACACCGCTCGCTTCACCATGGCGCCCTCCGGCTTGCACGCCCCACCCTGCCGAGAGCGTAGCACGCGGCCCAATCTGAATGCAGCAGGCCGGCGGCCCCTTTGACCGTTTGCCGTTCATGGTGGTAACATCTGCCGGTCGAACCCGACCGCTGCCTCCAACACAGGTGCACGAGTCCGCTCCAGCTATGCTGTCCTTGACTTCTCGCAAGACAAGATCGTACCGCGTGCTCGCGTTGGCGCTCGCGGCGTACTCGCTGTTGGCCAGCGCGCGCGAATTGGTGCCGGGACTCTGCGCGACTCTGGCCGCGGTACAGGACGCCGACGCCGCTTGCCGTTTTGTATCGCACGCCTGTTGCGCTGAAACGCAATCGCCGTCGCGGCCCGGCGACGTCACCAGCATACACGCCAAGGGCGCGGCCCACCCCAAGTGCGCTTTTTGCGCGCTGGCCAAAGGACTACTCAAGACCGAAACCGCGGTTGACGCGCCCGCGAATCCATTGTCATTCGTAGCGTCCAGTCCGCGTGCGGCAACCGATCCAAGTTTGGACCGTGTGTGCGCGGAATCGCGCCCGCGCGATCCTCCCTCCCTTACTTTCGCAACGTAACCTCGAACCATCAGACCGAGTGACGCGCCGGAGTGTAGTGCCGCGCTGCGTCCGGTTCCATCGTCCCATCAATTTGCAGGGTCAATTCCGTGCGGCGAAACGAACGTATCCGTTTCGATGCACATAACGAAATGAGGAAGTTAATACCATGAAGGAACGTGGTTTTACGCTAATCGAACTCTTGGTTGTCATTGCGATCATCGCAATCTTGGCTGCAATCCTGCTTCCCGCGCTGGCCCGTGCGCGCGAGGCCGCCCGCCGAGCAAGCTGCCAAAACAACCTGAAGCAAATGGGTATCGTGTACAAGCTGTACTCGGGCGAGAGCAGGGGCGAAAAGTTCCCCGCGATGCAGGTCTTCAATTGCGAAGGCGACGTAACGCCGTTCAACGCCATTTTCGACGCGACGCAGGTATACCCCGAATACTTGACCGATTTCGACGTCCTGATTTGCCCGAGCGCCGCGGGGCCCTCGACCGCGTTGGAGGCGTGGGACGAAGGCGAAACGCCTTCCGTGCATTGGCACACGAGCCCGTTCGCGAACAACGGACGCGTCGAGCCATGCGAGGTGACCGACCACCCGTACTTCTATCTGGGGTACGCGCTTGCGGATTCGATGTTCGTCGCCGACGACGATTTCGAGGCGCTCGAACACGAAGCGCCGGTCTTGTCCGAGGCGATCGAGATGGACCCCGCCGCGGCAGACCAGGACTGGGAGTTGGACCACCACACCTTCAACGGCACAACCTTGGTGCGGCGTTTGCGCGAAGGTATCGAGCGGTTCTTCATCACCGATATCAACAACCCCGCGGGTTCGTCCCAGGCGCAGTCCACGGTCGCGACGATGTGGGATATGCTCGCGCCCGGCGCGACAATGTTCAATCACGTCCCCGGCGGCTGCAACGTGCTGTACATGGACGGTCACGTCGCGTTCATCAAATACGCGGGCGAACGTGGCGCGCCGTTCCCGATAAACGGGGCCGGCCTCACGCTGCACGTACAGGCGATGGGCGGCGGCCCTCACCACTGACGTTTCGACGGGATAACCGGGCGGCCGGCGCGCGTCACGCCGGCCGCCCGCCCTATTCTCTCCGCGGCATGCGTTAGCAACTTGTTAGCCCCGCATTCGAGTTGTATACTCTGAAGTCCGGCCGCGGAGTTTGGGTGCTCGGGCTGGCGCCGCGGCCATTTTGCGCAATGCAACACTTGTGCGGGAGGGCATCGTCATGGCGCTCGATGGGGCAAAGGTACGCAACGTTGGCATTCTAGGTCACGGCGGGACGGGAAAGACATCGCTTATCGAGCACGTCCTTCACGCCGCCGGAAAAACCAACCGCTTAGGCCGCGTCCAGGACGGCAACACCGTCTGCGACTATCTCGAAGAAGAAATCCAGCGCAAACAAACGATCAGCATGAAACTGGCCCATGTCGACTGGGAAGGCATCCGCATCCACATGGTCGACCATCCCGGCTACGCCGACTTCCTCGGCGAGGTCGCCGCGTCCGCTCCTGTGCTCGACAACATTATCGTGATGGTCGATGCAACGACTGGCGTGCAAGTGGGCACGGACAACGCCATGGCGTTTGCGGACAAATACGAAACGCCGCGCGCGATTTTCGTCAACAAGCTCGATCGCGAACATTCCGATTTCGATCAGATCGTCGAGCAGCTCCGTAAGACCTATGGAAACCAGTGCGTTCCGCTCGTCATACCTGTCGGAAAGGCCGAACAACTCAAGGGCGCCGTGAATATTTTGACCGGCGACACAAGCACCGTCGCCGATGAAGTCGCCCAACTCAAATCCGAAATGACCGACGCCGTCGCGGAAAGCGACGATGCGTTGTTGGAAAAGTTTCTTGAAACCGGCGAACTTTCGCACGACGAGTTCGACGAGGGACTGCACAACGGGATTAAATCGGGTAAGATCGTGCCGATCATTGCCGGCAGCGTGGACAAAGACGTGGGCGTTCGTGAGTTGCTCGAGGTGATCACGCACGCGTTCCCGACGCCGTTCGAGCGGTCTGTCGTTGTATCCAACGGCAAAGCCGATAACATTGAATTGAAAGTCAGCCCGGACGCGCCGTTCGTCGGGCAGGTATTTCGGTCCGTGGTGGACCCGTACGTGGGCCAATTGACCCTGTTCCGCGTCTTCACCGGCACGCTGCGGTCGGACTCGGAGTTCTATAATTGCACCACGCAATCGAAGGAGCGCACGGGCAAGCTCTATTTGATGAACGGTAAAGAACAAAAGCAGGTAGATTCCGTCGGCCCGGGCGACCTCGCCGCGATGACCAAACTAAAGCATACGCACTTCGGCGACACCATCGCCGCGCCGGGCACGGACGTGCGCCTGCCGAAGATCGAATTGCCCGAATCCATGGTGAAACTGGCGATTATGCCGAAGTCCCGCGCGGACGAAGACAAAATCGGCGAGGCGTTGAACCGGCTGGCGGAGGAAGACCCCACATTCAGCCATTACCGCGATCCCGCCACGCACGAACACATCGTGCGCGGCATGGGTGACCTGCAGCTCGATATCCTACTCGATCGCATGAAGCGGAAATTCCACATTGAAGCGGCCACCAAACCGCCAAAGGTGGCGTTCAAGGAAACGGTCAAAGGCAAGTCGGAAGTCCAGGGCAAGCACAAGAAACAGTCTGGGGGCCACGGGCAGTACGGTGACGTGCACCTGCGCATTTCGCCGAACGGCCGTGGGGAAGGCTACAAGTTTGTCGATAGCATCGTCGGTGGTGTGGTCCCGAAGAATTTCATTCCAGCGGTGGACAAAGGGTGCATCGAAGCGCTCGAACGCGGCGTCATCGCCGGGTATCCGGTGGTCGATATCGTCGTCGATTTGTTCTACGGGTCATATCACGACGTGGATTCGTCGGAAATGGCATTCAAGATCGCCGCCTCGATGGCGATCCAAAAAGGCGTGCGCGAGGCGCGGCCTTGCTTGCTCGAACCAATCATGGAGATCGCCATCACCATCCCCGACGACTTCATGGGCGACGTCAACGGCGATCTCAACAGCCGGCGCGGCCGCATTCTCGGCATGGACGGCGCCGGGCCGGGACGCCAGCGCATCCGCGCGATGGTGCCCGAAGCCGAGGTGCTCACGTATTCGACCACCCTGCGCAGCATGACCGGCGGCCGCGGCAGCTACACGCTCAAGTTCGATCACTACGACGAAGTGCCCGAGCATATCGCCCAGCCCCTCATCGCGGAATACGAAAAGAAACGCGCGGCCGGCGAAGCGACGCATTAGTCAGCGATTGGATTTCCACGCGCGGCGCCTTGGATATGCTCCGGGGTGCCGCGTTGTATTTGTGCGCGATGCCACGCCCGAAGGTTTTGGTGGTACAGTAACAGGGAACCAACCGGCGGTGCGGGGTATCGAACTTGGGCATCCGGGCGGTGTCTAACACAGCGGGTTCCGGCATCGAATCGAACGGTCTCGTCATAACGGGAGTAACAGCAATGATTTGTCGTGGCATGGCTTTGGCATTGGCGGCGGCGTCCGCGGTTTGGGCGCAGGCCCCCACTTCTTCAACCACACTCGCCGACCAGAAAGACGTCGCGGTGACCGCCTACAACAACGGTCTGGCCCTGGTGCGCGACACGCGCGCGGTGAAACTGCCGACCGGCGAGTCGCAATTGCAGTTCGAAGACGTGGCGCAACAAATCCGCCCGGAAACGGTCGGACTAAAGTCCACGTCCGATCCGGGTAGCGTGGCGATTCTCGAACAAAACTACGAATACGACCTCATCAGCCCGAACAAGCTGATGGAGAAGTACGTCGGCAAGAAGGTGAAACTGCAAAACTTCAATAGCGAGATTACGAGTGGCACGGTCGAGGCAGAACTGCTCAGCATGAACGAAGGTCCTGTCTACAAGGTCGGCAACGAAATCTTCCTCGGACATCCCGGGAACGTCGTGCTGCCTGAGATTCCGGAAAACCTCATCGCAAAGCCGTCGCTCATCTGGACGTTGAACAACACCGCGGGCGACCAGACGCTCGAAGTCACGTATCTCACCAACGGCGTGTCGTGGTCAGCGGATTACGTGATCACGCTCGCGAAGGAGGAAACGTCGCTGGGCGTCGCGGGCTGGGTAACGATGAACAATCAGTCTGGAGCGACCTTTACCAATGCGCAGCTCAAGCTCGTCGCGGGGGAAGTGAACATAGCGCCACCGGACATGCCTCGGTTGGAAATGATGTACGCGGCCAAGGCGATGCCAGCCGCCGCGCCGCCGATGCCGCAGGAAGAGGCGTTCGCCGAGTACCACCTGTACACGATGCCGCGCCGCACTACCATCAAGCAGAACCAGTCGAAACAACTTGCACTTCTTAACGGCGAAAACGTGAAGTGCGGCAAGAAATACGAGTATCGGGGCCAGGAGTATTTCTACAGCCAGCAGGTACCGCCCACCGGTGAAGAGCACGTCGGCGTGTTCCTCGAATTCCGCAACGAGGAGAAGAACGGCCTCGGCATACCCCTGCCCGCGGGCGTCATGCGCGTGTATCAGGAAGACTCCGAAGGCATGCTGCAGTTCGCCGGCGAAGACCGAATCAAACACACACCGAAGGATGAGAACGTAAAGTTGCGGCTTGGCGAAGCGTTCGACGTGATCGGCGAACGCGTGCAAAAGGACTATCAGGTCATCGGATCGAACGTCCACGAGTCGGCATACGAAATCGCCCTGCGTAATCACAAGGAAACGGACATTTCCATCGACGTCGTCGAGCCCATGCCCGGCGACTGGCGCATCCTCGAAAAGTCCCATGAGTTCGTCAAGAAAGATGCGCGCACGGCCGTGTTCAGCGTGCCCGTGCCGAAGGACGGCGAGGTGAAGTTGACGTACCGCGTGCAGGTCAGATTCTAGGTTCCGGCTTTTGGACATCGCATCGAGGACACACGGGCCGGAGATTATTGCGTGAAAGACTGGATTACACGGTGTGGATGGAGCGCCATAATTGCGGCTTTCGTCGCGTCAGCAGAACTGCAAAACGTTCAGGCGGGCTCCGTGATGGTCCTCCCGCCGAACGTGGCCGTAACGGTTTACAACAATGGTCTTGCACTTGTGCGTGACGAGCGTCATTTTCCAACAATCGAGACGGGCGAGTTGTCGTTTCGCTTCGACGGCGTGGCGGCGCAAATCCGGCCACAGACCGTAAGCATTCGATCGACGTCGGCGCCCGGCTCGGTCCATATCCTCGAACAGAATTACGAATACGATCTCATTAGCCCAGACAAGCTGATGGAAAAATACGTCGGAAAACCGGTCACGCTGCAAAACTTCGACAGCACCGTTACCTCGGACACGGTCGAGGCCGAATTGCTCAGCACCAACGAAGGCCCGATCTATCGCGTCAACAACAAAATCCACATCGGGTATCCCGGAAACGTCGTCCTGCCGGAAATTCCAGCCAACCTCACCGCGCGCCCCACGCTGATTTGGCAATTGGAAAATGACGCGCCCAATCAGCGAATCGAAGTCAGCTACCTCACCGGCGGCATCTCGTGGAGCGCGGACTACGTGCTGACGTTGGTGAAGGGCGAGAAGTCATTGGGAATCGAAGGATGGGTGACGCTGAGCAATCAGTCCGGCGCCGCGTACGAAAATGCCAAACTAAAACTCGTCGCGGGAGAAGTGAACATTATTACAGACCAACCCAGGAGAAGAGCGGTCGATACCAATGAAGCTGGAATTGTTATGGACTTCTTTGACGATCGGACCGCCCGCGAGGAAGCGTTTGGCGAATACCATCTCTATGCGTTGCCCCGTCGCACGACCATCAAAGAGAACCAGACCAAACAGGTGAGCCTGCTCTCCGCCGAAGGCGTGACCGTCGCCAAAAAGTACGAGTACCGCGGCAATGCGTCGTACTATAGCCAACGGATCGCACCGGTAACCGGCGAGAAGGTGGGCGTATTTCTCGTCTTCCAAAATGAAGAGGCGAACAAGCTCGGAATTCCACTGCCCGCGGGCGTAATGCGCGTCTACCAGGAAGACGAGAGCGGCGCGCTGCAATTCGCAGGCGAGGATCGGATCAAGCATACGCCCAAAGACGAGGAAGTAAAGCTCCGGCTCGGCAACGCGTTCGACATCGTCGGCGAGCGCGTCCAAACCGATTTCCGCATCATCGCCGACCAGGTCTTCGAGTCGTCCTACGAAATCAAGGTTCGCAACCACAAGGACGAAGAAATCGTCGTGGATGTGGTCGAACCCATGGACGGCGACTGGGCAATCCTGAACAAATCGCATGAGTTCGACAAAAAAGACGCGCGCACCGCAGTCTTTACGCTCGCCGTGCCCGCCAGTGGCGAAACAGTCTTGACCTACTCCGTCCGTATGTCGCACGGCGCGCGCATCGGTATACCACTTCCGATTTCAAGGCCGCGCGCAGTTACCGTGCGATAAGACTACTCGAACCACAGCGAGTAGAGCTTTCCGTTCGTCAGCGTCAGCATTAATAGTACGTGGGTTCCCGGCGCCGCCGCCGGCGGTAAGGCAAGTGGCACGGCCTCTTTGATCGCGTCGCGCGCTGACAGCGTTGAAACGATTGGCGGCCTGAATTGCTGTCCGTCTTGCTGCAGCATCTCAATGCGAAGCGAACCATTACGCGTGTCGGCATTCACATGCAGTGAGCCACCGGGATATGCGAAGGGTTTTGTGAGCAGTGTCCCCGGCGTCTCGCCGGCATCCAGCGAAACCCAACCGTCGCGGCGCAGCGTCGCGAGGCCGATGTCCATACCAATGCGCAGCTTGCTTCCGAGACCGTGTATGGCGGCGGATCCGGCGTAATAAACGAGCACTCGGTCATCCAGGATTACCGAACGGCACGCCGCGCGCATATCTCCCCAGTCCCATGCGCCTTCGGGACCCCCCGGCATGAATACGCGACGCTCCGGATCGCGGTGCCACGCGATGCCGTCGTAAGAGTGACACAATTGAAAGTCGAGCCGGCCCACGCTCGCTTCCTCGATATAAAACATCCACAACATACCAATGTAGATGCCGTGATACAGGTCCACCGATACGCCGTAGAACTGCGTATTGGGGCCATCTTTCTCGTCCGGCTCCAGAACCAGTTTCGGTTCGCTCCAGTGGATGAAGTCCGGAGAATCCGATCGCGCGACCTTGCGGCCTCCCGCGCCAAAACGCCCATACGCGACGTAGCGCCTGATCGCCGGGTCCCACAACACCACTTGCCCGGTATCGCTGCCATGCTTCATCACCGGGTTCTTCGCATACGGAGTCCAATGAATGCCGTCCGGCGAGAAGGCAACGTGCATTCCGTCATCCGGCCCTTCGCCGTAGATTTCCTGGCCCTCGTACATCATCAACGGCCCGCGCCCGTGGTCCCAGTAGAACGCTTTGTAGCGTCGTTGCGGATCGGATTCGTTTGGCTCGTATAGGACCGAAAACCCTTCGGGATTGTAGAGATCGGGAGCGATCATGTTGTTCGCTGTCGATCCCTCAAAATCCACGAGGTTAAGGACCGGCTTCTCCCAGACGATGCCGTCTTTCGACGTCGCATACGAGAGCAGCGTTGCATGCCCTGGCCGGCGCTGGCCCTGCACGGTGATCTTTTCCGCCGCCGTCGCGGGTATGTTCATGTACCACGCCTTGAACAGGTCCGCCTCGGGATCGTGAATCACGGTCCCATACACCTGCACGCGATACCCTTCCCACGAATTTTCGCGCCGCAGTACCGGATTCGAAGGATGCTTCACCGGTTGATTGACCGTGCGGGTGATGTTTTCGCGCGACTCCAGGAACGCGTCGTCGAATAACAGAATTCGCTGCCCTGCTGCAACGGAAATCGGTTCTTCCGCCTCCACACCGAGCGGCGCGATCCACATGCCAATACATGCCACCTGCGCCGTCAACCACCAGAATGTGCGACCGTATTCATTCATACCATCGTTCCCCCGACTGGAAAAGAGCATACACGCAGGACTCGCCCGGATCATCTGCACGACGTCGTCTAATCCGCTGATTGCCGCCAGTCCCCTGCGTTCGCTCCTTTGCATCAAGACGCCGATGCCGGTAGCATTCCTTCCGGGGATTCCACGGGAGGGCCAATCATGCGATGGAACCTAATCGTGCTCATTTCTGCCGCTTTAATCCTCGGCGCCGCGCCAAACTCGCCTGCGCCGCCGGAGGGAATGGTCTACGTTCCGGCGGGCCCATTCATCATGGGCAGCAACGTCGGCGACACCGACGAGTCGCCGGAGCACCTCGCGACGACGAAGGCGTTCTTCATCGACAGGTACGAAGTCAGCAACTCCAACTTCAAAAAGTTCGATTCCTCATACACGTATAAGGAAGGGTGGGACAACCACGCCTGCATCGTCACGTGGGAGCAGGCGGCCGCGTACGCCAAGTGGGCCGACAAGCGCTTGCCCACCGAAGTGGAATGGGAAAAGGCCGCCCGTGGCACGGACGCGCGCCTGTATCCCTGGGGCAACACCTGGGATACGACATTTGTGGCGTGGGACGAAACCATTCCGCGCGGCGGGACCATCATGAACGCGGCGAGTCCGTACGGCTGCTTCGACATGGCCGGAGGTGTACGCGAGTGGACCGACAGTTGGTACAAACCCTACTCGGGCAACGAAGTCCCCTGCGAATCCTACGGCGAACAGTTCAAGGTCTGCCGTGGCGGCTCGCATTTCTGCGATCCCTTCTCGTTCCGCAGTTCGCACCGGTTCTACCTGCCAACCAACACCACCGGCAACTACTACACGGGCTTCCGTTGCGTAAAGGACGCCGAATAATGCATCGAATAGTCAACATGGATTCAAATCAAAATCGAAAATCCAAAGTCCAAAATTCCATCTCGCTCGTAGTGCCGCTGCTCGTGTTGCTCGCGCCCGCCGCCTCCGCGCAGAAGAACGACACCTTCCCCAAAAAAGACGATCCGCTTCACGTGCGCGTCGCGATGTTCGATCAGCTCATGCGCGACAACCATTGGAACGAGGGCATCTTCATGCAGCAGGTGATCTTCCCCCCCGCCGGCACGGAAAGACCCCTCGTCGCCAGTCAGGAAGACGGGTGCGGCGTGACCGCCGAATACCTCGCGGGCTACTCCCATATGTACCACGCCACCAAAGACCCGAAGGCCCGGGAGTACGCAAACAAGGTCTTCGCCGGCATCGAGCAACTCGAACGCGTCACCGGAATACCCGGCGTGGTCGCGCGCAGTTTCAACAAAACAGACAAACCGCTCTGGCACGAGAAGGTCTACTTCTTCTCAACCGAATGGCATTGGTCGAAATCGATGCCCGGTTATCGCTGGCAAGGCGACCTGAGCAGCGACAAATTCGTTGATCTCTGTTACGGCCTCAGCACCTACTTCGACCTCTGCGCCGACGACGAGCACAAGGCGCGCGCCGCCGCGTTCATCGACCGCTTCGTCGGCCGTTGCGTGGACCACAACTTCAAACTCGTCGATTACGACGGAAAGATGACGCTGTGGGGGAATTTCTGTCCCGATCTGCCGCACGAGCCGCTCAATGCGCTCGAGATGCTCGCGGGCCTGCGCACCGCGTACCACATGACCGGCAAGCCGCGGTACCTCTCCGCCTACCAAATGCTCATCGAGCGATACCATTACGACGAGCAGGCCATGTTCGCCAAGGTGCTGTTCCCGAAAGAATGGACGGTGCCGTGGGACGATCATCTCGCCGCAAAGTCGTACTGGCAATTATTGCGCTACGAGACCGACCCGCTCCTGCTGAACCGCTACCGCACCGCAATGAATCGGCACTGGTGGGATTGGAAAAACAGCGAGCTCCGGCGTCACAACGAAATCTGGTACCACATGCTCTATCAGGTGCTCACCGGAGAACAGGTCGTCGGGGAAAAATGCATTGCCGCGATCAAGAACATGTGGGGATTTGACCGCGACACGCGAACGTTCGACATTCCTCAGGACGACGGAACAACGAAGGCGGTCGAATCGGAAATTGAAGGGAACTCGACAGATTTGTTCGTTACGTATTGGTTCGGCCGCGATCACGGGATCATCGATCCGGCTTGGTAGGCGCAGCGCAATAGAAAAATCTTAGCGGGGACGCCCATCGTTGTGGGCGCCCCCGCTTGTGTCGATTGGCACATTGTCCGAGGGGTGTGGCCTGTGCCTGGAGAGAGTGTGGCTGAGCGTTATTCGCTATACGGCCTCGTACGCGGCGGACCGGACGTGTCCCGTAAGAAACCCGAGCAATCCGCTCTGTTCCTCCTCGGACAAGTCCACAAACCGCACGCCATACTCGTGCAAACGGTTCGGCATGTACTTCGACCACACAACGCGGCCCTTGCACTCCATCGGCGTTTGCGCGCGCCCGAGTTGCATGCGCACAATCACCGGCTCGCCCACGAGCGTCGGGCGGATGCTCGAGAACCGAGCGCCCTCCGCGCTCACGTCGCGCGAGATGGTGCCGCGCGTGTTGGTGTCGCCGTAGAATTCAATCCACGCCGCCACCGGCACCGCGTACCGTTCATGCCGTCTGTTACACTGCTTGGTGTTCATCGTTCCAACTCTTCCGTTGCCGTCAGAGTCCCCGAATAGATCGACGATCCGTCCGTCGAATTTCTTGAGTTGATCCTGTGTCTTCGCCGAGAGTTTCATTTCGCTGGTACCGAGCATTTCCTTCTAACCGATCCTTCGTTTATTAAGACACCCCAAAATCGCAATTCGTTTACGAGGTGCACTCTTCCACTGATCAAACACGTATTCAGTTAACGTTGTTCCTGATTTCGCGTTGACTCTATATATACCTATTCCCCGGTATGCGCACCATCACGGCGGCAGGAATTTGCGTAAAGCCTTTAGGAATAAGCACAAACGAAGTGAAGCCCGAGAGCGGGGATTACAGCGGAAAACTTTGCCGCGTCTCGGCAGTCAGGCAAGTTTTACTCGAATAGCCGCCCTTGCGGTTCCTGCGGGGCGGCAAGTCCGAAGTGTCTGTACGCCAGCGGAGTGGCGACGCGGCCCTGGGGCGTGCGCTTCATAAAGCCAATTTGGATGAGATACGGTTCGTGAACTTCCTCGAGTGTCTGCGATTCTTCGCCTACAGCGACCGCGAGCGATGACAACCCGACCGGCCCGCCACCGAATTTTTCGATAACGGTGTGCACAATCTGCTTGTCCATGTCGTCCAAGCCAAGTCCGTCGATGCGCAAAAGTCTCAACGCTGCGTCGGCGATTGGCTTCGTGATCGTGCCGTCGCCTTTCACCTGCGCATAATCGCGCACACGGCGCAGCAGACGGTTCGCGATGCGCGCGGTGCCGCGCGAACGCGACGCGATCTCGAGCGCGCCGTCAAAATCGATCGCGACGTTCAGGATGCGCGCCGAGCGCTGCACGATCGCTTCCAACTCCTCGGGATGGTAAAAGTCGAACCGGCACGTGTCGCCGAACCGCGCGCGCAACGGCGGCGTGAGCAGGCCCGACCGCGTTGTCGCGCCGATCAGCGTGAAGGGCTTCAATCCAATCTTCAGCGAACGCGCCGTCGGCCCCTTGCCGAGCATGATGTCGACTTCAAAATCCTCCATCGCGGAATAGAGTGTTTCTTCGACGGCGTGATTGAGCCGGTGGCATTCGTCGATGAACAGCACATCGAACTCTTCGAGGCTGGTGAGGATCGCGCTCAAGTCGGCCTGACGTTCCACCACCGGCCCGGATGTCGCCTTGAACTCGACGCCCATCTCGTTCGCGATAATCCGCGCGAGCGTCGTCTTGCCCAGCCCCGGCGGGCCGGACAACAACAGATGGTCGAGCGGTTCACGACGGTTCTTCGCCGCCTGAATCGCGATCCGCAACTTTTCCTTGATGGGTTCCTGCCCGGGAAAATCGTCGAGCCGCTGGGGGCGTATCTTGTCGTCAAACTCGCGGTCGTCCGCAGTCGGCTGCCCGCTGAGAACTTCGTCGTTCGCCATGCGTTACACCTTCGCCATTGACCGCAGGGCGGCCTTCACCAGGTCTTCCACGGACGCGTCGTCCCCCACTTTCTTTCGGGCGGCCGCAGCCGCCTTCTTCGCCTCGCCAAGCGTACAGCCCAGCGCACACAACGCGGCGATCACGTCATCGGAATCCGCCGACGCTTCCTCCTTTTCGCCAAGGATCGCGCCGAGCTCGGCGTCTTGTCCCAGCTTGGTCTTCATCTCGAGGATGATCCGTTGCGCGCCTTTCTTGCCGATGCCGCTGATACGCGTGAACGCGTTTACGTCGTTGTCGAGCACTGCGCGTCCAAACGCCTGCACGGTCATGCCCGAGAGCACGGTGAGGGCCACCTTCGGCCCCACGCCGCTCACGGACAGCAGGGTCGTGAACAGGGCTTTCTCCTCTTCGCGGAGAAAACCAAAAATCTGAAACGCGTCCTCGCGAATATGACAGTAGGTCAGCAACGTGGCTTCCGAACCGGCGACAAGGCGGCGGTGTACTCCGTCCGGCACGTGGACCAAGTACCCCACGCCGTTTACGTCCAATTCGATGGCGCCGGACGGCTTGCGCGCGATTACTCCCCTGAGAAAGGCAAACATGCCGCGTATGGTATTGCGGACACCGGGATTAATCCAAATGCGTTTTGCGTTTACCGCGGTACAGGGAGGGGCACCGGGATATCCATCCATCTGCACAACACCGGCGTGCTCGTTCGTCTATATGGCTGCACAGGGGACGCGAACAACGATGAAACCAGCGGCGCAACAGTGGGAATACGAAGTTCAATCGTGGTGGAATAACCTCGCCGTAGACCCGCCACCACTAAGGATCACACACGCGGCCATGCGGGGGCTGTTCTCCGTTAGTCCGTTTTCGGGTGTAACCGTCAGCACCGATCAGGCCGAAGGCATTTCTCTGTTTGCGGGGATCTCGCCCGTGAAATTCCTGTGCGTATGCGCCGCGCTCGGTCTCACGCAGTGGCGCGCGCTTGACCTGAACGCGATGCTCGTTGCCGAAGACCTCGCGCACGTCGAACCCGGCGAATGCCTATTTGCGCCGCGCTCCCATCGTTCGGATTACGCGCTCGCCTTCGAGGACCCGTTTCTATGTGCGGGTTGTTTTGACTTCTACCACTGTCTCGGCGCGGACCGCGAAATCGTCGCCGCCGCCGAACTCCTGCGGTCGCTCCGCAAACCTACGCTTGGTAATCCGATTCCGGCTCCCGTTCGCCACTAAAGGTTGGGCGGCCTTCGACTTGGTCGTAGGCTAAGGCCAGGATCACGGCGCTCATTGGCACCGTAATGAGCAGTCCCAAGCCGCAGGGCAGCGCGGCAACAGCGTTCACAACAATCAGCACCAAGTAGAGGACAATCCAAGGGCCAATTGCGTTTGTTACAGTTCGTTGACTCGACTGCATTGACGGCCAAAAATCCAGCTTCTTATCGCCCATGTAGAAATAGGTGAGACAGAATACGAACGCAAAGACAAGGCTGACCAGCGCCATTACAACGCCGATGAGCCCGCCACCTGCCAGAGTCCCAACCAGGTTAGGCGCGGAGATGGCCAACGACGCCAAAAACGCGGGTAAATATCGATTGAACCCCTCGAATATGGCGGGAAATTGAGGCGTTCCGCCCCGAGCCGCCGACAACGCCACGCCAAAGTACCCCAAAGCCAACGGACCTTGGACAAGAGCGACGCCAATACCGGCAAACCTGCCGCCAATTAAACTCGCAATGAAACCAGCCACCGCGAGTATGACGCAGACGACAATCAACCCCAGTACGAAAACGAGCGCATTTCGCTGAAAGACAGTCCAACTCTTTTGAAACAAGGCACCCAGATCAAGACTCGGTTGTGCGGACGGCTGCGCCATGAGATGGTCTCCTCCCTTGGTCGGAAACGATTGAACCCCACGGATCGAGTATTTCAAAGTTCGCGTGGCCCTGCAACAGAAAACTTTCTATACTTCCCAATCCAAGTAAATGGCGCGACCCGGCGCGCCGCACCGAAGAAAAGAGGGGAATCAAATGCTATTGGAAGGTAAGTCGGCGCTGATTACCGGCGCTGGTCGCGGCATCGGCCGCGGGATCGCGCTGGCGTTGGCACAACAGGGCTGTGACATCGCCGCGGCGGCCCGCACGGCCGACGACGTAAACGGGACGGTCGATGCAGTCAAGCGCACCGGCCGCCGTGCGCTGGCGCTCATCGCGGATGTATCCAAAGAAAGCGACGTAAGGTCGATGGCCGATGAGACGCTGACGGCCTTCGGCCACGTCGATATCCTCGTGAACAATGCCGGGTACGCCTGTTTCAAGCCGTTTACCGAACTGTCGGTCGACGAATGGCGCCGCACCATCGACGTGAACCTGACCGGCGCATTCTTATGTACAAAGGCGGTGCTGCCGTCGATGATCGCTCGCGGGGGTGGCCGCATCATCAACATCTCCAGCGTCGCCGGCCTGAAACCGCTCGTGGACCAAAGCGCCTATTGTGCCTCCAAACACGGCCTGAACGGTCTCAGCAAGGTCCTTGCTATGGAGCTACGGCAATACAACATCGGCGTTCACACCATCTGCCCTGGCGGCGTCGACACCCGCCTCGCCCAAGAGGCCATGCCCGATCGCGACAAGTCCGACTGGATGACCCCTGAGGACATCGCCCACGCCTGCCTCTACCTCGCCACCCTCAGCCCCCGCGCGACAACGGATGAAATCGTCGTGCGCCGTTTCAACAGTGTGCCCATCGGTGGCTAAACGGGTTTCGGTAATAACAAAAACCGCGCGTTGACTGACAGTTCAGGACTCGCATCGCTCGGGCTCCGATACCCGGTTCCCGTTCATCGCACAAAAGGAAAGGCACGTACCGCGTAGGCGGTACGTGCCACGAACAAGAAAATTGATTTCTAGCGCTTGGAGAACTGGAAGCGTTTGCGTGCGCCGGGGCGGCCGTACTTTTTGCGCTCCACCTCTCGCGCGTCGCGCGTGAGCAGGTTGTAGCGGCGAAGGACCGAAATGTACTTCGAGTCTATCTTCGCCAGCGCGCGCGCAATGCCGAGGCGAAGCGCCCCCGCCTGGCCCGCGACGCCGCCGCCCGCGCAATTCGCGCGCACGTCCCATTTGCCCGCGTTGTCGGTCGCGTCAAACGGCTGGTGCGCCATCATCACGAGGATGTCGCGCGCCATGTATTCGTCGATGCTCTTGCCGTTCACCGTGATAACGCCGGTGCCGGGCTTCAGGCGCACGCGCGCCGTCGAGGTCTTGCGCCGGCCGACCGCTACAATTTCGTTGGAAGCTGCCACAGGTATATTCCCTCTCCCTTAAAAGGTGTACGGTTCCGGTTTCTGGGCGGCGTGCTCATGCTCCGTACCCGCGTACACGCGCACGTGCGTCGCCAGCTTGCGGCCAAGGCGGTTGTGCGGGAGCATGCCCTTCACCGCCAAAAACATCGCCCGTGTCGGGTGCTTTGCCAACAGCCGGTTATACGAATACTCCGTCAACCCGCCGGGGTACCCGGAGTGGCGGTAGTACATCTTCTGGTCGCCCTTGTTGCCGGTCACCCGCGCCTTGTCGGCGTTGATGATGATGACGTGGTCGCCGCAATCCAGGTACGGCGTATATTGCGGCTTGTGCTTGCCGCGCAACAACTTGGCCGCCTCGACCGCCACGCGCCCGAGCACTTTGCCCTCGGCGTCAATCACGTACCACTTCTTTTGCACTTCCCCATCTTTGGGGACATACGTCTTCACGGTCCAATTCCTCCGGGTATTACCCGCTTTCAGGCATAATTCAGGCGTCTTCACGCCAGAAGGAAGTAGGAGCCTACCAAACGGGCATCCCCCAAGTCAAGCCGATTCCGCCCCTTAGGTTGTACAGGCTATGCCGTCGTCCTACATTCGCGCCGGTTAAAGTTTAATGATGTACCCCTGTTTGTGCAGTCGCAAGGCGGCGGCATAGCAGAACCCGAGGACCCCTGCGAACAGCAGAATTCCGTAGAGATAGTCCGCGGAAGTCTTCGTCTCCTCGATATAGCCACTGTTCATCTCGAACAAGGAGTATTGGATGAGGTAAATGACCAGCGGGTTCTCGCCAAGGATTGGCAGCATCGGCACTTCTTTCTCGTACACGTCGCAGACCATGTAGAACGCAAGGAACGCAATCCACGCGAGGCCGACGGACAGGAGTTCGACCGGCGCGGCTTTCCACCGTGCGGCGAACGCCCAGTACGCGCCGTGCGCGGTGGTGTAGGGTTCAAGCGGGTCAGGCAGTAGCTTCCAGACGACATAGCTCAGTGCGACCATACCCAGCCCCGCGGCCAGCGACCAGCGCACAATCTTCTGTTGCTCGCCGCTATCGAGAAGGTCGTATGCTACGGTGCCCATCAATAGCGCGAATCCCGAGCACAACATCCCCAGCGGCCCGCCATTCATACTTTCGTGGAACAGCCACGTCCCGTACGGCGTCGCCAGAAAGATGAACATATACAGTCCGAGGTAGAACCACGCCGCGACCGCGCGAACGACGGTGCCCAGATTGATCAGCGGCAGCGTGATCATCCCCGCGAGCGCGATGTCCGTCAGCGCGTCCCACCAATCCTTCTTGTAGTCCGGGCCATAGAACACAACCGCGACAATGAACAACGTAAGATAGCGTTTGAACGCGCCCCAGCGGGCGGGCCAGATTCCCTCCTTCTCGACGCGCCGCGCCATCGACAAACGGAACCCCATGCCGACCACAAACACGAACAGCGGCGCAATGGTGTCCGCATACGAATACGCGTCGCGATGGTGGTGCAGAAAGCCCGGAAAGATATCGAAGTTGCCCAACGCGTCCACGAGGATCATCCCGAAGATCGCATAGCCGCGCAGATGGTCCATCGACGCGATCCGGCCCACAGCCGATGCAACGCGTTTTGGCGCCGTGGCCGCTGCGGTCTGCGCCGCAAGTTTGTTCCGGCTCGGCACGGTCGTTTCGCCGGTTGGCGTACGGGCGGGCGCGGCGGCGTCTTCGAAGCGCGTCGAGTTCTCTTGTGTGACTTCGAATACGGTGCCGCACACCGTACAACGCCCGCGCTTGCCCATTGCGCCTAACGGCACCGGCATTTCGTGGCTGCACGTCGGGCACACAACGTTGAGCTTGGTCATTGGCATTCCCCTATGCGGTGTAGTGAATCGTCGCTTGCAAGTTCCCCCCAAGCAAGCGCGCGGGGAAGGCGGTTAAATCGATGCAATTCTATAATAAACGGAGATCAAAATCACGCCACATTCACGAGCGTTCATCCGCTCTCGGCCTTCACGTCCATCGCGTTCATGCTGGCCGTGAAGCCCATCGCGCGTACAGTGCCGCTACTTCGACGCTCGCATCAAGTAACCCAGTGCATCCAAGAACTCCGTCTCCGGAATCGCTTGCGCCAATCCCGACGGCATCGGCGAAATCCACTCCCTCCGCGTCTCCAGTACGTCGCCGCGCGGAAATACCGTCTCGTTGCCTTCGGCATCGGCCAGCACCATTTCCGACGGCGTTTCGCGCACCAGCAGCCCGCTCATCACGACGCCGTCATTCGTCGTGATCACCGTCGTGCGAAACGCGGGGTCCACGTCCTGGCTTGGCGTCACCACGTCCTGAAGCACGCGATCGATCCCCCGATTGCCGACGCCATCGAGGTTCGGACCGCGCATCGCCCCCTGTCCGCCGAGTCGATGGCACACCATGCAGTTCTTCTCGAAGACGGCCTTCCCGCGCGATGCGTCGGGCGTGTGCGATTGAAGTTTCTCTTTCAGATACGCGATGGTCTTTTCGTTCTCGTCGCTGACGGATGGCGCGCGTGCCACGAGCGCGTCGAATCGCGCCGTGATCGCGGGATCGCGGTGCGCCCAGTAAACAAAGATGTCGAACAACGGCGCGGTAAGGTGCGCGGGACTCAACTTTTCCGCCTCAATCGCATCGAACAACAACGTGACGCCGGGCTTCTGCTGCAGCAATCGCTGCACGGCGCCCAACTTCACTTCGCCTGGCGCATCCTTGATTGCCGCAATCAGCGCGTCCACCTGCTCCGTCGTCTTCGATCGCGTCGCCAACTCCTCCGCCATCGCGCGCCGCGCCGGAATCGAATCACTCGGATCGCCTACTAGCGCCGCGATCGCCGGCGCGTACCGATCGAAATCTAACCGCATCAGGGCAACAGCCGCGTTCCGCCGCGCATGTGCGTCTTGGTTTGCATCGCGGATGACGTTATCCGCTGCAGGCGCCAGCGCAGCACTCCGAAATAGTGTCCCAGCCTCTGCCGCAAGCCGCCGGGCATCCGGCTGCGACGAGTCCAACATCGCAAGCACAATTCGCTCCAACGGATTCGACAATGCCGGTGTCCGCTCGGGCTTCGCGCGAATCGTGTTGATAATTGCGGCTGCAATCGGGCCCAGGTCGTTTTCGTAGGTATCGAGATTTGCAAGCATCGGGCCCAAACCGCTCATGACTGCATCTGAATCGCCGTACGTGAGCGCATTCTCCGCAGCCGGCGCCAGGAAATCGCGGGGAACAAGCCGATCGAGGATCAGGCGTGCGAGGGCATCCGCGGCCGGCCGTGTCGGCGTAGCCGTCAGCGCCTTGGCCAGCCGCTCTCGAGCCGCGGAATCGAGTTCTGCCGCGTTCGCATCCAGCAGCACGTCAGTCGTCATAACATGCGCACCGAGCGACACCGCGACGGCGTGATGCGTCAATGGATCGGTTTCAACCGCTGCAAGCTTCGCGTTCAATAATGCCGTCGCAGACTGCGCGGTCGGTCTCGCTCGCATGGACAGCATTGCGTTCGTGCGTACCGTAGGGTCCGCATCGTCAAGCAGCGCCAACAGAGCTTCATCGACATGCAACAGCTCGCGTTCGGTCAATTGGGTCAATTGGGAATCATCCGCCAACGCCAACAACCGCACTGACTGCGCCCGTACAAGCGCGCTGGAAGCATGTGTCAGTTTTACCAGATCGGCGGCGTGCGCCGCGGCGATGCGCCACGCCAGCCATAAGGCTTCAGCACGCTGCACGTCGCTTGCTCGCTCGTTTCGCGCGAGGCGCATCGCTGGCCGACGCAACGAGTCGGCAAAGCGATAACTCAATTGGTTCGCGGCCATGCGCCGAATCCACGATTGCGAGTGGCCAAGCGCATCGATCAATGCGCGGCGATCTGCGCTGCTCCAGTCGATCGCCATCGGCCCCGCAAAAGGCCGATCTATCTGCTCGCGCCGCCTCGCGTCCGCTCGTTCCTCATCCGTGCCCCGATACACCACGCGCCAGATGCGCCCACGCGATTTGTCGCGTCCGGGATGATCGAGTCGAACCTCGACGTGCGAGATGATGCTGTTGTACCAGTCCGCGATGTAGAGCGCGCCGTCCGGCCCCAATTCGAGATCGACCGGGCGGAACCAACGATCGCTCGATGCGATGAAGTCCGGCTTGCGATCCGCGAACCGCGTGAACCCCTCCCCCTTCAATCCATCCGAATGGACTCGCCCCAGCATCGGGTTGCCAAGATACAAGTGGCCGCGATATTCCTGTGGAAACGTCTCCGCGTCGAAATACACTAACCCGGCAAAACCGCTCGCGCCGTGATTGTCCGTCGTGATGTTCGGCGCATATCCCGCGGGCGCCTTCGGCTGATTGAATCCCTGGTACGCGAACGCCTCGACAATCTGCCACAGCGGCCGCGACTCGCAATCCGTCGCGAACAGGTTGTAACGCTCGTCGAACGCGAGGCCCCACGGGTTGCTCATGCCCGGCGCGTATACTTCGATCTTCGATCCGTCCGGCCACATGCGAAACGTATTGCCGAAATGCACTGGCGTGATTGTGCCGTTCTTGTCTTTCACGTCCGACTTGTTCACGTGGCCCTGCAATCCATAGAGCCATCCGTCGACGCCCCACGTAAAGGAATTCGGCAGTTCGTGCGTGTCGTCGCGCGCAAAGCCCGTGTAAAGCACCTCGCGCGAATCGACCACTCCGTCCGTGTGGTGCAGCAACAGTGTGTCCGGCGCGTGCGCGAGTATGATGCGATTGCCTGGAAGCGTCTCGACGCCGGACGGAATGTTCAGGCCGTCGACCAGCGTCGTAATCGATGCAGCCTTTCCCGTCTCGCCGTCGATCTCAATCATCATCAACTTGTCCGATGGCGCCGCGCCTTCCGCGGGCCCGAGCGGATAATCGGTCGACGTCGATACCAGGAGCCGACCCTTCTCGTCGAACGCCAACTGCATGGGCTTGCGAATGTCGGGTTCGGATGCGACGAGTTGGACCTCAAATCCGGGAGGAAGCGTAAAGCAGGCCCGCTGTTCCTCAGGCAACTTCGGTGGGTCCTGAACGACGAACGAGTTCGATTGAGCAATGCCGCACGCGCACGCGAAATACACGGCAAGCGCCGGGCGCAATACGAATGTCATGCGTGCCCCCACAGGTCGATTGGTTTTGCGGGGTCGATGGTATAAGGCAATTCGATTCGTTTGCCGGCGCCCGCGGACGCATAGGCCGCTTGTATGATTTCGAGTACGGCGCGCCCATCGTCGGCGGTAACCGCGGGCGGTGTACCGTCGCGGATGCAATCGACGAAGTGCTGCATCTCTTGCGGGAACCCGTAGTTCCAGAGTTCTTCAAACGCGGTGAATGTCCATCCCTGCGTGGTGGCCGCTTTCTCGACCGCGTAACCGTATCCGCGCGTGCTGTACGTCTCGAGCGAATTACCGTGGATGAGATCGGCGTAGGTCACGCCCTCGCTTCCATAGATCTCCGCGCGATCGTCCATGCCGCCGTGCCGCGCCCAGCTTTCCTCGATGAGCGCCATGGCATTGTTCTCAAACTCCACGATCAACACCGCCGTGTCCTCGCCGCGCGTGCGTTCCCCATGCACATACGTGGCGCAATGCGCGTACACCCGCGTCGCCTTCGGACGCCCCAGTACCCATCGCGCGAACTCGATTCCGTGGCACCCCATGTCGAACAACACCCCACCCCCGCTCTGCTCGACGTTCCAGAACCAGTCCGCGTGCGGTCCGAAATGTTTTTCGCTTTGTTTCACGAGATACACCCGCCCCAGCGCGCCCTCGTCCGCGAGTTGCTTCGCGCGCACGTATTTCGGCGCAAAACACAACTCCTCCGCGTACATGAACGTAACACCTGCATTCGCGCACGCGGCCATCATCGTGTCCGCCTCGCGCAAGTTCATGCACATCGGCTTTTCGCAGAGCACGTGCTTGCCCGCCTCCGCGGCCAGCACCGTGGCCTCGCAGTGCAGATAGTTCGGCAGACAGAGCACCACGCCGTCAATGTCGTCGCGTTTCAACAGCTCGCGATAGTCCGTAAAAGCGTGCGCAATGCAGTGCTTGTCAGCAAACCTGCGCGCATTGCCCGGCGTTGGCGACGCAACCGCAACACACCGCGCTCCGCGTGCGTGCTTGAACGACTCCGCGTGGATGTCCGCGATGAATTGCGAACCGATGAGTCCAATCCCGATATCGCCCATTCCTGCCCCCCTATCCACGGTTGCGACATGCCCATAGTTTATCCGGCCGCGCAGATGCGCTAGATTATAGGCAAAACGAGGCTACAACCAACTGGGGACACTGTGATGCTACGTTGTGCGATTCCGAACGCGTTATACAATCTATTTGGAAACATCGGTGTATTTGACCTGCCGCTCGTTGGCGACCCGCTTCTGAACCTGTTTACGTTTATCTTTGACGCGATCGGGTGTCACTAACCCGGTGTACGGAATCGTGCAGGCGCGGGGCACGCCGACAAGCCGGTGTTGGACCGTCGCTCCCACCGTGTTGGCCGATTGGTAGCGGCGATCCATGAGTCCCGGCACTCTTCATCCGCAGGCCAAAGTCGCTTTCGTACTGGCAGGGCTCTATAACGCCGCCGAGGCCTTATGCCAGGTCTTCGTCAGCGTCTACTTCTGGCGAAACAGTCACGACCTGATGGTATTGTGTTGGTATTACCTCGCCCTGTATTCGGTGACGCCAATCGTATTCGTGCTCTCCGGTTGGTACTCGAAAGTACACGACCGGCTCCATGTCTATCGCATCGGAATCATTCTCCACGCCGTCTATTACGCGACGCTGCTGATCCTGCAGGAGAACTCCGTCAACTACACCCTCTTGCTCGGCGTATTGTTGGGCGTTACCTGGGGTGCATTCTGGGCCGGCGCGAACACGATCAACTATGACGTCACCACTACGGGGCGCCGCGAATACTTCATCGGCGTGATGAACGCCATCAGCCACGCGTCACGCATGATCGCACCGCTCGTCAGCGGATTCATCATCACGCGCACCCCCGACCGGTTGCACGGCTACCACATTGTCTTCGCCGTAGTGTTGGGCCTCTACCTCCTCTCGTTCCTCGCCAGTTTCATGCTGACGCGCGATCCGCAGCGCACCGCATTTCGAATCAAGCGCGCGTTGTTCCCATCGAAGGAACATCGTGACTGGCGCTACGTCATGCTCGCGTCGTTCACGCTCGCGGGGACTTTCGAAATCCCGACCATCTTCCTCGGCATCCTCATGTACATGGAAACCCAAGACGAGCTTTCCGTTGGCAGCTACTCCGCGTACCAGGCGATCATTGCCATCGTTGTGTCGTACCTCTTCGGCCGCTGGGCGCGTCCGGAAACGCGAAAGGGCCACTTGTTCTGGTCGTCTATCCTGCTCGCCGCAAGCGGCGTCGTGTTCTTCTTCCCCTTGACGCTGGCGTCCCTGCTCGTGTTCGCAATGCTCCGCTCCGCGGCGATGGCGATGTTCGGTATCGGCCATTTCAGCACGCGCATGGAAGTCATCATGAACACTGCCGAGGATTCGCTCCAGCGCATCGAATACCTGTGCGCGTGGGAAGTCCCCCTCGCCCTCGGACGCATACTCATGATGCTGCTCATGGTTGCCCTTGCGATCGCGTTCGACGATCCCAGCCTCGGAATCCGCATTGTGATTATCGTCCTCTGCGCGCTGCGCCTGGCGACCTATTACTTCCTCGCGCAAACGTCTGTGCTGCGAAATCCGGGTCAGGTTGTGTAGGATTCCAGGCATGAAGAAACGCTGCGAATGGGCCCGGCTCGAACTCGATATCGCGTACCACGACGCCGAATGGGGCGTTCCCGTGCACGACGACCGGACGCTCTTCGAGTTCCTCATACTCGAAGGCGCGCAGGCCGGTTTGTCCTGGTCCACCATATTGAAGAAGCGCGAAAACTACCGCGCTGCGTACGATAACTTCGATCCCGTGAAAGTCGCGAGATACGACGCGCGCCAAAAAGCCAAGCTCCTCCAGAACGAAGGCATCGTCCGTAACCGCGCAAAGATCGAGGCCTCAGTGCTGAACGCGAAAGCCTTCCTCGCAGTCCAAGATGAATTCGGCTCGTTCGACAAATACATCTGGCAATTTGCCGGCGGCAAACCCAAGGTAAACGCGTGGAAATCCCTGCGCGACATACCCGCCCATACGCCGGAATCGGACGCGATGAGCAAAGACCTCAAAAAGCGGGGATTCAAGTTTGTGGGCACCACTATCTGTTACGCCTTTATGCAAGCCGTCGGTATGGTCAACGACCATACGGTTGACTGTTTTCGATACAGGCAAGTGCAATCGCCGCGTCGCAAGTGAGTGCATTCGCATGCAAGTCGTCACGAATGCATTGCTCGTCGGTATCGGTGGATTCGCCGGTTCCGTATTTCGCTATTGGGTCAGCGGCTGGGTGCAATCGCTCGTGAGTCAATCGTGGCGGCCGGTTGGCACCTTCGCGGTGAACGTAATCGGATGCTTCCTCATTGGCCTGCTACTTGGCCTCGCGGAGTTCCGGCAGGTGCTCAAGCCCGAGGCGCGCCTCCTGCTCATCGTCGGTGTGCTCGGCGGTTTCACTACGTTCTCCACCTTCGGCTACGAGACGTACGCGCTCGCGCGCGATCGCGAATTCGCCGCGGCGCTCGTTAATATCGGCGCGCAGGTTGTGTTCGGCCTGGCCGCTGTTTGGGCCGGTTACACCCTGGCGCGGTTCGCGTAAGGAGGCGAAAATGGAATTCAAGCACGGCTGCCTTCTCCGCATCTTCCTCGGCGAAAGCGACAAGCACGGCGGCATGGCGCTCTACGAATGGATCATCGAACAGGCCCGTGAACGCGGTATCGCCGGCGCAACCGCCGTTCGCGGTGTCGCCGGCTTCGGCGCGCACCACCGCATTCACACCGCAAAGGTGCTGCGTCTCTCGCTCGACTTGCCCATCGTCGTCGAAATAGCCGATGCGGAGGAGAACGTCAAGCAGTTTTTGGACGCAATCCGGCCTGCATTGGCGGACGGCCTCGCCACCTTGGAGCCAATCGATTTCTGCTCGTTCACGCGGCCTCGTGGCGGCACATAGCCGCAGCCTATCCATGGCATGCAGTTTGCTCCCCACACCCACCTGCACAGTCGCTTATCCGCACCTTCGCCCGGGCATCGGCGCATGTCTCGTCCAACCGTGAGGACACCCCCGCGGTTGACAGCCGCCGCGTCTAATCCGTAAGCTTTCGCGTTTGTTGATCCGTGCGTCACAAGGAGTTGTAAAGGGTGGTCGTTCTGGATAAAGTCCGCCGCAAACTCGGCCCCGGGGTCGAGTTTTACTGCGAGGAATTTCACGCGCCCGAGGCATCGCAGATCGCCTTGTGGGGGCCGAGCGGCTGCGGCAAGAGCACCATGCTCAACCTCATAAGCGGTTTGCTTCGCCCGAGTTCGGGCGTCATAAAGATTGACGGTATCGAAACACAGGGCCTGCGCAGCGGCCAACTCGACCGGCTCCGTGGCGAGCGGTTTGGCTTCGTGTTCCAGACGTTCAACCTGCTTGGGCCGTTTACGGCACTGCAAAACGTCATGCTCGGCATGCGCTTCAGCGACACCCGGCCCGCGCGCGAATGGCGCGAACACGCTACGCACCTGCTCGAACGCGTTGGCCTCGGCCACCGGCTTCATGCGCGGCCGGGCACCATGAGCGTCGGCGAACGCCAGCGCGTCGCCATCGCCCGCGCCCTTGCCGCCGGCGTGATGGACCTCCTGCTCGAATTGTGCGGCGAAAACAAAGTGACGCTGCTGCTCGTCACGCACGACCAGAAGATTGCCGAGCACCTCCCCAACCGGTTCGACTGCACCGGACTCGCGCGCGAGACTGCCCAATGACGCTTTGGCACATTGCATGGAACTATCTCTGGAACCGAAAACTCACGACGTTCCTCACCATTCTCTCGGTCGCGCTTGGCGTCGGCCTTATCACGTCGGTGCTGCTGTTAAGCTACGAAGTCGAGCGGCGCTTTGTGCAAGAGGGCCAGGCATTCGACATCGCCGTCGGCGCGAAGGGCAGCACACAGCAACTCGTGCTCAGCACCCTGTATTACATCGGCATGCCCGCCGGCGTGATGCCCTCGAAATACTACGAGTCGCTCAAAGAGGAACCGTCCGTAGCGGCCGCGTTCCCAATCACAATGGGTGATTCCTACAAAGGCCACCGAATCGTAGGCACAATCCGCGAAATGCTCGCATACGAATGGCGCGACAGCGTCACCGGCGATCGGCGCGGCACCTTCGACTTGGCGGACGGCGATTACTTCACGAAACCGCTCGAAGCCGTCCTCGGCCACACCGTCGCGCAGGAGACCGGACTGCGCGTTGGCGATCAATTCGCCAGCACACACGGAATGTATGTCTACGAAGGCATGGAAGAACACCACGAGGACTCGCCCTTCACGGTCATCGGGATTCTCAAACCGTCCGGTACGCCGAACGACCGCGCCATCTTCGTGGACTACCGCTCGATCTACGACGTGCACGAACACGAATACGGAACGCCCAGCCTCACCGGCGTGGATATCGAGTCCGACACCGGCGATGAAGTGAATAACGAGCACGCCGGCGAAGACGCCCAACACGAAGATCATGACGCGGAGGAGCATCCCGAAGACGAAGAAGACCACGATCACTTCGACCCACGCGAAAAACTGACCGCCGTCCTTCTCGTACTTGACAGCCCGGCCGAGCGATACGAGTTCAAACAGCGCATCATCGAAGAGTATCCCAACGCGGTAGCAGCCGTTCCCGTTATTGAAATTCAGACGCTGTACAACCAGCTCCTCGGCACCGCGCGCCAGGTCATGCTCTACATCGGATTCCTCGTAATCGTCATCAGTTCGATTTCGATCCTGATCGGCCTCTACCTCTCCATCATCCAACGCAAACGCGACCTCGCCATCATGCGTGCGCTCGGCGCGTCTTCAGGCGAGGTATTTGGCGCGGTGCTGATCGAGGCCTTTTGGGTCACGCTCCTGGGAATCGGCTCAGGCTACGCCGCCGGTCTCGCCCTGACCTGGACTATCGGGGCGTACCTCGTCCAGCGGATCGGGTTTAAGGTCTCGATCTTCAGCCCCTCGCCGGACATGATCTCCGCCTATTCGGCGATTCTCATCATGGGCATGATCGCGGGAATTCTCCCCGCGTGGCAGGCCTACCGGACCGATGTGGCCCGCGACTTGGCCGAATTATGATGGAATTATGTTACAATATCAGCCGTTTTCGGGTGTAAGGAGTCAGTTTCGTGAGAACGCGCGTAGTACGGGACCTGGGCACCATCGCGGGCATTATCGTCATCCTCGCCGGTGTAGTCGGACTGAACATCTACTATCGGCTGGACAGCCTCAAGACGAAATACGACCGCATCCGCCGCGGCGTCGAGCACCAACGCAAAGCATCCGGTATGGAACTGCTCGATTGGGAGTTGTTGCGAAAGACAAAAGGCAGCCTGTCGAGTGGTCCCCGTTTCGATCCGGAACTCGTCAAGTGGGCCAAGCAAGGACGTTCCTCGAATCTCATGGGGTTCATGACACCGATTGATCAGTTCAAGGACGCGACCCACTTCATGCTCCTGCCGCTCCCGATAGAATGCTACTTCTGCCAGATGCCGCCGGTACGTGACGTCATGCTCGTGCGCATGACGGAAGGCGAAGTCGTGCAGATGGCCCCGGAGCCGGTCCTCGTCACGGGTGGTCTAAGCCTTCATGAAGGGCCCAAACAGAAATTCTTCTATAGCATGGCCGATTCCAATTTGCAGGCCGGCGAAAGCGGACAAAAGCTCAGCATCAAGAGTTTCGCACGGGAACACCGCGAACAAGGCTACAAGGAAGGCGCAAAGCTGATGCAGGATGCCGGCGGCGGTCATCAGCCGCAGGCCGCACCCGAGGCCGAAATGTTACCCGCCATCACGGACGGGCCGGATGCCGCGCCAAGCGCCGGAGACTCGGCGCCAGCCAACGGTCAGTAGACGTTCGGGCTGCACGACACCGAATACGTTTTGTTCCGTCAGGTGCATACCGTCCTTTTCGTCCTTTGCCCCCCGGCATCAAGCAATGAACCGGTAATCGCGCGATTCTTCGTACCCGCGCGGCGCAAACCAGCCTCGTATTTCTTCCCGCGCGCCCGGCGCGCCCACCGCAACGAGCACATACGCCGATCGCGATGGTGGAAGGCCCTCCGGGGCAATTACCGGATACCCATGAATACGCGTGCCGATCTTCCTCGGGTGAATATCGACAACTGCGCTCGGCCGGACCGTGTCCCACGCGCGCAACCAGCGCTTGCCCACTTCTCCCGCGCCCCATTGCACGAACGCGCGCGACCCCAACGACGCGAGTTCGGACACCTCGAGAAAATGCTGCTTCAGTTTTTGAAACTGTCCGGGCGAATACCGCGAATCGGTCTGCGAGAGTCTGTCCGGCGCGTTACGCCAATCCAGCAAGACCTCGGGGATTTTCGCGAATCGCTCCCCCGCTTGCCACAGGCGCAGCACCAGATCGTAGTCTTCCGCCCATCCCCGGTCCTTGTACCCGCCAATACGCTCGAACGCGCTGCGCCGCAGAAAAAATGTCGGGTGCGCCAACGGACACTCCACAAATATCTCGCGCGAGATTGCATCGTGTTCGACAATCGAATTGATCCACTCGTGGTACCGCCGCCCGCCCTCGCCCAAGTCGGCGCCCGTCGCGCGCACAAGGCACCCGCATAACGCGATCGATTCGTCTTGCCGCATTAGACTCAACTGCCGCTCGAACCGCGCAGCGTGCGAAATGTCGTCCGCATCCATCCGCGCGATATAGGCGCCGCGCGCCGATTCGCAAGCGTGCTGCAACGCGGCAACGATGCCGACGCGCTCATGGCCGACAATCCGAATGCGCGAATCGGTATTCGAGCATTCCGCCGCGATCGCCGTAGAACCGTCGTCCGAACCGTCGTCGTACAGAAGCAGTTCCCAATCGGCGAATGTTTGCGATTGAATCGATTCGATGGCGGTGCGAAGGGTTTCCACCGCATTGCGAAAGGGCAAAACTACACTAACCAGCATTTCTTACCGCCCCACGACGTCGCAGTGGATGTAAAATGCTTCGGTGCGGTGAGAAATGCTCACGTGTAAGCCGTTGGCGTTGAAATCATGACGCCGCAACCGCGTCAGCGCGCGTCTTCCACCGGCACGTCGAACTGATCGAGATAGGGATAAATGTGCCCGCTAATGAAATCCCGGACCAACCTGCAATTCTCGCGAAGCGGCCGTAATTCGCCCGCCGCGATCGGCTCGCGCGCAAATACGCCCTTTACCTCGACGAAGATTTCGTTCTGGCTGTACCGGTAGGACTCGATCGTCGTGTGCAACGTTCCCGGGTGGTCCGGCGTCTCCGGCATCACAAACCGCAATCCGCCCACGGCAATTGGCCGGCCCAGATGCGGCCCGATTTTGCCCTCGAGCCCGCACATCTGTTCAAACACGAACACGCGCGCATCGGAAAAGTGCGTCAACGCAAAGGTCGTGCGAATCGTGACCGCGTGGGCAACGAACGACGGGATTCCAAGTTCGCGCGAGGCAAGCTCGGCGACCGCGTCCAGCCGCTCCAGGAACTGCGCGAACGGAACGTCTACCCACTCCTCCGCCACCAGAACGCGATCCGGCAGGAACACCGCCGTGGATTGTGTCTTGCGCCCGCGCTTGGTAAAGAATCGCGGTGGGCCGGTGGGGCTGAAATCGCTGCTCAGGTAGTTCGCGTGCTTCGTCTGGGAAAGTTCGTAGTACAGCTTCTGGAGCGGCGGCAGCGCGTGCTTGTGCGGAGCGTGGATCAATTCGGACGAGAAATGAATTGGGCGGTCTTCGGATTGCATTCCCGGATCGTACTACACGCATGCCGCCGGGTGAAAACTCGCGTCACGAACTTCCGTTCAATGTAGCATCCCCGCGCGACAACACTGCTCGAGAGCCGCAGGGGCCGGGTTGCCGGAACCCCTTCGTCCTCAACCCATCTTCTGGCCGACGGCCGCGGCCCGCGGCGTATCTCCCGCTTTCATATAGAATTCTTGTGCCAACTTGTAACGGCGCTTGCTCAACTTAAACAGCAACAGTTTCGCCTCGCGGTCGGCCTGTAACTCGTTCGCCATCGCGGCCCGTGCCCAGAACTCCGCCTGCCGATCCGGTTGCGTGACCGACAACGCGCCCGCAATTCGTTGGGACACCGTCGCGATCAAACCGTAGTATCCGGCCTTTTCCGCCAAGGGCGCCACTTGGTGCAGGAAAGTCAGGCACCGTTGTGCGATCGCCGCATCGGGAGGCACCGCCCCGACGTGAGGCACCGGCACCGCTGTACACACGCCAAACGACTTCACGAACCCACTGATACGTTCGCCCATTTCCTTCGTGTACTCGACCGTGTCCCCATCGAACGTGTGCGCCGGGTCCTCGATTGCCGTGCTGCTGCCGCTCTTCGATCCGCTTTCCGTCTTGCGCTCCTGCCGGCGCCGCGCGCGCTCCCGCTGGTCCGCTTCGTATTTCGTGAGCACTTGCGCGTACGCGCTGTCCAGCGCCTGGAGAATCAAACTCAAGTAGGTGTCGCGGTGCTCGGCCGCGGAAAGCGCCCGATCAAGCAGATTGTCTATCAGGATCATCGGCACTTCCACCGCGCGCCGCACGTTTTTCCCGCTGACAAGGCATGCCACCAGTTCGTTGCAGTAGCTGCGGAAGATGTTCGGGCCGATCTCGCGCCCTTCCGTGTCGATGCCGTTCAGTTCGCGTGTTACGTGCTGGAAAATAAAATCCGCCGCAAGCACATACCCACGGTCCTTGTGGATGACCTGACCGTCCGTCCGTTTCGCGTCGAGATAAATCCGCATCTTCGCCGCGGCGACATACAGGCCCATCACTCCGCCGATGCGTTTCAACTCCGCAATCGAGAGCATCGCGTCGGGGCTGTTCATGTCGCCCGCTTCGATTAGCTTCTGCAACTCCGGCACAAGCTGGGACGCCGCCTTCGCGTCAACATCCGGCTCCTCCGGCACAGGTGTCTCATGCCGAGCCGAATCCGATTGCGATGGCGGTGGCGTTATTAGGTCGGAAATTCGTCGAAAAAAGCCCATAGGGCAGAGTACTCCGCTCCCGCGAACTCTACCTTGCTCCCTCCCCAGAAAGCATAACGGCGTTAAACCAAACCCGTGCGCTCATTCTACAGATTCAGCGGCCGTTTGCAACCTAGAATTCCGTTAGCACCGTAAGCCGTTGCGCTACACCGAACCCAACCCCTGCGCAGACCCCGATCTCGAGCGCTCGTCCACACGCATCGCGCACGTTGGGCTGGCGCCTCGAAGTCCCAACGCTCGGGTCACATCAGCGGCGCGTTGCGGCGGTTCCCTCCGTGGCCAGGCGCTCGTTCAACGGAATACGGATGGTACAATTCCATAATCGAGGTTGCGCTATGGCCAAACTCCAATCAAGAACAAATCGTAAAGCCGTTACTTATCAATAGGTTACACAGGAAAATTATAACGCTTGATTTCTTACTGTTTTATATGATACATTATGTGCAGGCGAGACTAAGTTGGAGGTCTACCAGTCGTGTCATTGGAGCGCGAACTAAACCTCGAGGTCCCCTTCCGGGATCGATACCACGAGGCAGTTCTCAGCATCGTGCGCACGGGCAGCGTCCTCACAAACGTGGGCGAACAACTGTTCCGTGAGTTCGACCTTACCGAGGCCCAGTTCAATGTGCTGTTCTCGCTCAAGTACAACCCGCACAACGTCACGCAGTCCGACCTGGGAAAGCGCCTCGTAGTGACGCGCGCGAGCATTACGTCCGTGCTGGACCGGCTGGAAGGTAAAGGTTTGGTGGCGCGCGTGGACGTGCCGAACAACCGGCGCATCTATCACGTTGAACTGACGGAAAAAGGCAAGGCGTTGATCGATGAAGTCGAACCGCTCTACCGCGAGAAAATCCGCGAGGCAATGCAAGGATTGAGCGAGCGCGATTGCCGCGACCTTATCGCGGTACTCGAACGCGTCCGATCGCATGCGGGCGCGCAAGCAGAATTGGCTGTTCCTTAACAAGGCAAACTACTGTAGACTTATGCTGCGGCATTGCTGCGAAGGCCGCGTAAGTCGGGGACATTGACCATGCATACCGAAGAGACCGTAGTGTACAACGGTCACGTTAGGCGCTATCGACCGATCGGCTTTTGGGCGTTCGTCGCGACCCAATTCCAAGGTGCGCTCAACGATAACCTGTTCAAAGGTGTGATCGTATTCTTTCTTGCCGCGGTGACAGGACAGGGCCGCGACTCGCTTGGCGCGATCGGCACCGTGGTCATGGCGCTGCCGTTCATTTTGTTTCCCGGCTTCTTCGGCGTGCTTGCCGACCGATACTCGAAAAAGGACATCACCGTCTGGTCGAAGTATCTCGAAGTATTTATTATGGCAGCGGGCATGGCCGGATTCCTGACGCAATCGCAATTCTTCCTGTTTGCATTGCTATTCCTCATGGCTGCGCAGTCCGCAATGTTCGGCCCAGCGAAGTACGGCGTCCTTCCTGAAACGCTCGCGGAAGAACTGCTCTCCTGGAGCAACGGCATCGTCCAGATGACAACCATGATAGCCGTCATACTCGGCCAGGTACTTTCGGGACATTTATACGAGTACCTCGGTCCGGACCGCGTGTATCTCGCAGGTCTGGTGCTGACGGCACTTTCGTGCGTTGGTGTTTTCACCTCCTGGAATATGACCCGTCCGGAGCCCGCGAACCCCTCGGCGGCGTTCCCGCTGAATCCGTGGAAAGGTATGGGGCACGACTTGGCGACCATTTGGAACAATCGCTGGCTGCGCATGATCGCGTTCGGATACAGCTACTTCTGGTTTGCCGGCGCAATTCTGCTCAGCGCGATTCTCGGGCTGCAGGATGAATTGGGCCTGCGCGAATCGCAGACCGCCAACCTCACCGGCTTGCTGTCGCTCGGTATCGGGCTCGGATCCTTCGGCGCGGGTGTGGCGTCCCGCGGAAAAATCGAGATGGGACTCGTTCCCATCGGCGCGGGTCTGCTGGGCCTCTCGTGCATTCTGTTCTACTGGTTTGGCCAATCGTACGAGTCGTCCATCGTTTTGCTCTTCCTGATGGGGTTCGGCGGCGGCGTCTTTGACGTTCCGCTTGCCGCGGGCTTGCAGTACCTCAGCCCCAAGCAAACGCGCGGCAGTATTATCGCGGCCGCGAACATGCTCACCTGGGTCGGCATCTTGTTCGGCGGCGGCGTATACATGCTGCTGCCATACACCGGCCTCGGCATTCACGGCACGTTCGTCGCCGTCGGCGTGACGACGCTCGCCGTGCTGCTCGTAGTCTGCGCGCTCACCCCCATCATGCTCGTGCGCGCCGTGCTGTGGGTCCTCGCGAACACCTTCTACCGGCTCAACGTGCGCGGCCGCACGAACATCCCCGAAGAAGGCGGCGCGCTGTTGGTCGCAAACCATGTGTCGTTCATCGATGCGCTGGTCGTCAGCGCGGCAATCGATCGCCCAATCCGCTTCATCATGCACGACGAGATTTATCAGACGTGGTGGATCCGTCCAATCGCGCACATGCTCGGCGCGATTCCCATCTCCGCAATGGGCGGCCCGCGCGAACTCGTCCAATCGATGCGCACCGCCACGCAAGCGATCCGGGACGGCGAGATTGTCTGCATCTTTGCCGAAGGCCAAATATCGCGCACCGGCCAGATGCTGCCTTTCCGCAAAGGCTTCGAGCGCATCATGAAAGACGTCGAAGCGCCCATCATCCCGGTGCAACTCGACAGGCTGTGGGGCAGTATCTGGAGCTTCGCCAACGGGCGCTTCTTCTGGAAACTGCCGCGCCGCATTCCCTATCACATCACAATCAGCTTCGGAAAACCGCTCGCGCACGACGCGGACACCATTGCCGTGCGTTACGCAATCATGGAACTCGGCACCGAAGCGTGGATGGCCCGCAAGCTGGAACAGCCGCTGCTGCACCGCGCGTTTATTCGTACGGTGCGCGCACACCCGTTTGCGATGGCCCTCGCCGACGGCCGCACACCGAAATTGTCCTTCTTCATGGCCTACGTCGGCGCCATTGCGTTGGGCCGAAAACTGAAAAATATCCTCGGCCCCGAAGAAATGACGGGCATCCTGCTGCCGCAATCCGTCGGCGGCGCGGTCACCAACATCGCGCTGCAAATCATGGGCAAGGTCGCCGTCAACCTCAACTACACCGCGTCAAACGAATCTGTCGCGTCCGCCGCACGGCAGTGCGGCATCCGGCACGTGCTGACCGCGTCCGAGTTCCTGCAACGCGTGCCGATTGCCGTGCCGGGAGAGACGGTGCTTCTCGACGATGTAAAGAAGACGATTACGCCGCGGGACAAACTGATCGCCGTCTTTCTCGCGGTATTTTGCTCGATGCGCTTCGTCGAACGCGCGCTCGGCTCGCCGAAAGGCCGCACCGAAGACGACCTCTGCACCGTCATCTTCTCGAGCGGCAGCGAAGGCGAACCCAAGGGCGTCATGCTCACGCACAAGAACGTGCTGACCAACTGCGAAGCTGTCGCGCAAGTCTTCCCGCACGAAACCGGCGACGGTTTCATGGGAATCCTGCCGTTCTTCCACTCGTTCGGATTTATGGGCACACTGTGGATGCCGCTGTGGCGCGGTTTCTTCGCCGTCTACCATCCAAACCCGCTCGAACCGAAAATCATCGGTCAATTGATCTACCGATATCGACCCCGTTTCCTCATCGCGACGCCTACGTTCCTGCAGGGGTTCATCCGCCGTTGCCTGCCGGAAGAATTGAGCAGCCTCGACTATGTCGTCACCGGCGCGGAAAAACTGCCGCAGCGAGTACGCGAAGCCTTCCTCGCGAAGTTCGGCGTCGAACCGCTCGAAGGCTACGGCACCACCGAATGCGCGCCCGCAGTTTCCGTCAGCGTGCCCGACTTCCGCGCGCCGGGCTTCTACCAGGTCGGCACCAAACACGGTTCGATCGGCCAGGCGTTGCCCGGAATTAGCGTGAAAATCGTCGACCCCGACACCGAGGAACGTCTCCCGCACGGTGAACCCGGCCTGTTGCTCGTCAAGGGCCCGAACATCATGAAAGGCTACCTCGGACAGCCCGAGAAGACCGCCTCGGTGTTGAAAGACGGTTGGTACAACACCGGCGACATCGCGGCCATCGACGAAGAGGGATTCATCGTCATTACCGATCGTCTCGCGCGTTTCAGCAAGATCGCGGGCGAAATGGTCCCCCACACCAAAGTCGAAGAGACGCTCCACAAACTGCTCGACATGAACGAACAGACGTTCGCGGTCACGAGCGTCCCCGACGAACAAAAGGGCGAACGCCTCATCGTCCTCCACACGCTCATGGACGGCGAACTCGAAGTGCTTGTCGACAAACTGAAAGACTCCGAGCTGCCCAACTTGTGGCGTCCGAAACCCACGTCGTTCTACCGCATCGCCGAAATTCCCGTCCTCGGCACCGGCAAAATGGACCTGAAGAAGATTAAGGCGCTCGCCAAGGAAATGGACGTCGGCGAGTAGCTCACGAGCCGTTCCATGGGCGATACCGCCAACGCACCACGACGACGACGCGGACGTACGTTCATCATCGTCTCCGCGGCGCTCGTCTTACTCAATGTCGGCTGCAATACCCTCGCGACCCGTTTAGTGGATCGATGCGATGCAGTCGTGCCACGAAATCCCGACGGCATAATGATCGGCGCGGAAGCCCGCGAACTCGGCGATCCAAACTCGCCAAACGCAGCCCTATTCGTCCACGGCTTTGTTGGTGCGGGAACAAACTTCAATCAACTCCCACAGAAATTCGCGGACGCCGGTTGGTTCGTGCGCGTCATGCGCCTGCCCGGCCACGGCACCAGCCCGCGTGACGTTGAGATCGTCACCGCGGACGAACTGGAAGCGGCAGTGCTGGACGAAGTTGCGCAATTGCGCGAACGGCACGAACGCATCGTGCTCGTCGGCCACTCGATGGGCGGCACGCTCTGCACGCTCGCCGCATCGAAGACCAACGTCGACGGCCTCATCCTCGGCGGTGCGTACTTCGGCGTGACCTACCGATGGTATTACGTGCTGCCGCCGGAAGTGTGGACGGACCTGTCCAGCCATGTCATCCGCTGGGTGTACAAAGGCCACTTATTCACACAGGTCAACGACCGCTCGCAGCTCCCCAACATTCTGAGCTACACGTGGGTACCCACCAAGGCCGGTGTTACGTTGAATGAACTCGGCCGCCGCGTGAACAAACCGGAAACGCTTGAACACGTTACCTGCTCCATAATCATGTTCCACTCCCACCACGACATTGCCGCGTCACAGGAAGCTGCGTCGAACGCACTCAAGCGTATGCGCTCGAGCGACAAACAAATGATCTGGGTGGACAAATCGAACCACCACGTCTTCTGGGACTTCGATCGCGATTTGATTCTGGATGAATCGCTGAAGTTTGCCGCCAAGGTCGCGCAAGGTGACGACGAGGAACCCATCGAGTTGCCTTCGATTCGCTGATCCCATACCCGATCCCAACTCGCGCGAAGGACGCTGCTGGACGACGAACGCTAGGGTCCACCTGCGCCCATAAGCCGTTTCGTAATCATTCCGATATCCGTGTTATCGATGTACTTCCCGCGCTTCGGGTCCTCTTGCTTCGCGGCTTCGGCAAACAGCTCCGATCCGGCGCCCTTCACGAAACACGGTATCAACTGGTTGGTGTGGCTCTTGTGATGAAACTCGAAGCCCGGCATGTTCCCCTTGCCGTTGTTGACAATCGGCTTCAGTTCCGGCTTCGAGCCCGGCCCGAGCACAAACCCGCATTCGTGATCGCCGGTAACGACGACCAGCGTCTCTTCCCACGAGCTATGCTGCTCGACCCATTGCACCACGGCTTCAACGGCCTTGTTGTAATCGATCATTTCCTCGATCATGCGGCCGGCCGCGTTCGCATGGCACGCCCAATCCACCGCACCGCCCTCGATCATCAAGTAGAACCCGTCCGGATCGTCGTCAAGCACATTAATCGCCGCCAACGCCATTTCCTGCAGCGTCGGTACGTTCGCCAGCAGCGGCGTTTGGAACGGCATATCGTCTTCGCGCGTATCGTCCACGCCCTTGCGCGACGCCTGCAGCGTCTCCGCCGCTTCCACGGTCGCGAGCACACGCTTTGGTGTTCTACCGGTCATCAACTTCGCGACGTCATCCTTCGATTGCACGAGCTTCCAATAGTCCGCCTTGCCGTCCCCGTCGCAATCGCCGCCGGCTTTACCCGCCTTGAGTTCGCGCCACAACTTTTCGCCGCCGACAAAACGGAACGAATTGTCCGGCTTGGCATCGTCCGCCTTCTTTACGTGCTTCCGTTTGATTGGCTGGCCTTCGTTGTCGTAGTCCGGATTGCCCGCGCCCATAATCACTTCGCACGCGCTTTCCCGAATCATCTGCTGCGCGATAATCTCGTATTGTCCGCGGCTCTTGTCGTGCGCCACAAACGCGGCCGGCGTCGCGTGGCTCCACTGCACGCTCGTAACCACGCCAGTCGCCTTTCCCGCGCGTTCCGCCACTTCGATCGCATGCTCAAGCGGTTTTCCGTCCGGCCCCATTCCAATCGCGCCATTCAACGTTTTCACGCCGGACGACATCGTCGTTGCCGTTGCCGCACTGTCCGCGGCGCCCTTCTTCAAGTACTCGTAATCCGTCCACGCCTTCGCCGGATCGTACCCGTCGCCGCTCACCGAGTACGTCGACATGGGATAGAGCGTGAACTTACGCTGGTAGACTTGCTTGCCCTGCTCGCCGTATTGGTAGTAGTCCGTCGCCTCGATGTGGTTGAAGCCCCATCCGTCGGCGACCATCACGATAATATTCTTCGCGCGTGGCCCGTCCGCCGCGTTTGTAGGAAGCACAAAACTTACAGTGAGCGCGCAAAGCCCGGCTATTCGACTGCACAACATGCGGGAATTCCTTCTGGGCGTGTTCAGACTGGCGCGCTATTCTGGCAAATGGACCGAACGCTTTCCAAATCCGCACAACAGACCAAGCACATCCGATTGCGCGCCATTCGGCGTGTGGGTATCGTGTAGGTTTCAATCCGAGGGAGGGTGTCCCGATGCGAGCGATTCCTGTGTTTACGTTGTCGTGTCTTTGCATTGTGCTTGCGTGCTCCGCAGGTCCACTGCCGCCGCTCTCGAACTCGGACGCAATCGCTCTCGTTGAGTTCAAGTCCGGCGCGCTCGCCGGCGCCCGCGTCGAGACGTCGCAATCGCAGTACACCGTAACCGGTAACGCTCCAGACGGCGCAATCTCGGCGCAAATCGATCCCGTCGCGGCGCGCGTACTCTCCATCTCACAAGCGGGAAAGGAAACCTACACGTTTCCCGGCGTCATCGCGGTGGGCCATCGCGGCACAGTCAAGTTCGCACCGGAGAACACCATCGCCGCGTTCAACAAAGCCATCGAGATCGGAGTTGACCTGCTCGAGATGGACGTGCGCGAAACAAAGGATGGCAAGCTGGTCATCATGCACGACATCAGCATCGCACGGACCACGACCGGCCGCGGCAATGTCGCCGAAATGACGCTCGATGAAATACGCAGTTTCGACGCGGGCTCAAAGTTCGGCGCGAAGTTTTCCGGCGAAAAAGCGCCCACCTTCGCGGAAGCGCTCGAAGCGATCAAGGGCCGTGCGCTTCCAGACATCGATTTCAAGGCCGGCGATCCCCGGAAGGTCATAGACGCAGTCCGCGCCGCGGGGCTTGTTGGAAAATGCACGCTCTACTGCGGCGACTGGGCAAGGCTCCACGACACGCTCGAACTCGAGAAAGGTTTCGTAATCCGCCCTACTTCGCCGAAAGGTATCGATGGGCTGGAAAAGGTAATTCAGGAATTCGATCCGCCCATCATCAATATCGACTGGGCGAACTTCTCCGAAGAATTTATCCGCGCAATTCACCTCAAGGGAAAACTCGCATTCGTCAACACGATGGGAAAAACCGATGGAAGGGAGAGCATCGTCCGCGCGATCGACGCAGGCGCGGACTACATCCAATCCGACGAAATCGATGTCCTGATTCACGTCCTGCGCGAGAAAGGTTTGCACAAGTAGCGAATGGAGGATTGTGGTCCCAACTAGCCGGCCAAATCCGCCACAGACTGCCGCATCGCGTCCATCGGACACAACACACCTGTCCACCGCTCGAACTGCAGCGCGGCCTGATACAGCAACATGTCGATGCCATGCACAATCGCGCACCCCGCCGCGCGAGCCTCGCGCAGCAACCGCGTCTCGTGCGGACGATAGATCATGTCGAACACGACTTGCCCGGGGCAAAACAGTTCCTGCGGCACACATGACTCGCCTTCGTTCGGCTCCATGCCCACCGACGTGCCCTGAATAATAATGTCCGCCGACGCAATGGCGTCGCGCAGATCGCGTTCGAGCGATCCACCCGAAACGCGCAACAACTTCGCCGCGTGAAGGTCGCCGACCAGTTCCTCAACGTGACGTGCCGTACGCCCGAGGATGGTCACGTGCGCGGCCTTCGTCAGCTCCGCCACGGCAAATGCCACCGCGCGCACCGCCCCACCCGACCCGAGAAACAACACGCGCCGTCCCGTTAGATTGACGCCGCTTTCCGTCAACGCGCGCAAGGCGCCGCGCCCGTCCGTCGTCGAACCGACCAGCCGGCCGTGCTCGTGCGTGATCGTGTTCACGCTGCCCACAAAACGCGCCATCGGTTCGATCTCGTCGAGGTGCGCCATCACCGCGCGCTTGTGGGGTATCGTCACGCTTACCCCGCGAAAACTCGGCATCGCGCGTACGCCGCTCAGAAACGCCTCGACCTGCTCAACGTGAAATGCGAGATAAACGTAGTTCAACCCCGCGGCGCGGAACGCTGCATTGTGCATCCGCGGGGAAAGTGAGTGGGCGACCGGGTTGCCGATCACCGCGCACAACGCCGTGCTCGTGTCAATCGCGTGCATGGAGGCGCGCGCGCGGTCTAACCCGGCGGCCAATAGAATTCGCGCCCGGCCAGCAGGTGCAGGTGAATGTGGTAAACGCTCTGCCCGGCCTGCGGACCGCAGTTGATCACATAGCGAAAGTCGCTCAGCCCTTCCTGCTCGGCCACTTTGTTTGCCGTGAGAAACAACCTGCCAAGCAACTCGATGTCCGCTTCGGCCGCTTCCGAAATCCGTTCGATGTGTTTGCGGGGAATGATCAGGATGTGCGAAGGGGCGGCGGGATTAATATCGCGAAACGCATAAAAATGAGTGTCGTTATACACCTGCGACGACGGAATCTGTCCGTTCGCAATCTTGCAGAATAAGCAATCGTTAGACATACATGCGGTTCCCTCGGTACCGCTGGAGCGTATCGCACGCCAGCCAACCTTCGCAAGAACACCGATGCGCACGCGCCCCCACTCGCAGACATCCGCCGTCGAAATCGGCCACGCGCTCAACCGCTCGGTGGTATCGACAATCCCGCCCAATTCGACGACCGCGTCCGCACCGGACCCAACAATCCCAACTCGTACATCACCAGCGCCGCCGCCAGCACCGCCGCCACCTCCGATCGGTACGTCGCATCCCCCAACGAAATGGCCTTCGCCTCTCGCGCGACAAACGCGCCAAGCTCCTGCTCGGTGAAATCGCCCTCAGGCCCGACAAACAACGATACCTCCGGCGAGGTGATCGCCTGCGCGACCGGCACGGAAGGCAGCTCGGCCGTCGCCACCAACAGCGTCCCGGTTGCGCGCGCCAGCGCGTCCTCCAACGAATCCGCCGTGTCGAATTCAGGAAGCCACGCCCGCCGGCATTGCTTGCACGCCTCGATGGCCGTCCGCCGCCACTTGTCGCTCGCGCGAGGCTGTCGCTCCGAATGGTGCGATGGGAAAAACACAATCCGGGTAATCCCGATCTCCGAGCCGTGCCGAATAAGCTCCTCGGTCGCCTTGTCACGGTGAAGCCCGGCTTGAAACAGCGTAAGCCCCGCCGGCGCGCGCCCGGTCGCGCGGCACTCCCACACCTCGACCTCCACGTCATGGCGGGTCATCTTGACCACGCGCCCCTCCCATTCCCGGCCCGCCCCGTCGAAAATTTCGATTGTGTCCCCCAGTTTCAGGCGTACAACGTGCAAGGCATGGTGCGCCTCGTGCCCGGTCAACTGAATCAAGTTGTTCCCGTCGGGTGTCACGTCTGTGTAAAAACGATGAAGATGCGGCATGGCGCCAGCGTAACAAACTTGCGCAGCCTTGATCAGCACCGCCCCGATTCGCCATGTGTTCTCCAATTGCCGGCACCCTGACGCATGATGAATGCTTCCTACTGGGTATGAGAGCATTGAACTTAACAAAGTCGGGCGCGTCGCCCTTGGGCGCTGGGCTTCGTGTAAACTTTTTGCCAACCCGGAGCGTTTGACCAAGTGAACTGGATGCAGGGAATGGACTTGGAGGCCGCGGACGACGAGGCGTTGGCCGAGGCGCTCAAGCGCGGGGACCGGCAGGCGTTCGACGAATTGGTTCGTCGACACCAGGGCCGTGTCTACGCGATTGCCTACCGCATCACCTGCAACCGGGACGACGCACTCGATGTCGCCCAAGAGGCCTTCATCAAGGCGTTCCGAAAAATTGAATCGTGGCAGCCCGTGGGCGGGTTCCTCCCCTGGCTCTTGCGCCTCACAACCAACCAGGCCATCGACGCCGTCCGGTGGCGCAAGCGCCGCCGCACGGAACCGCTCGAATCGGTGGACGCCGAGGGTCAGATCCGACAGGCGGAGCACGCGGCGCCGGGCGGCACCGGCCGCGACATTCGCGCACAGGAGATCGAATCGCGCGTGCAGGCTGCACTCTCGGCGCTGTCCCCCGCGCAACGCGCGGTCTTCGTCATGCGGCACTACGAAGGGCTTCAACTCGCGGACATCGCCGTCGTGCTGGGGTGCAGCGTGGGAAGTGTGAAAGTCCATCTTTTCCGCGCGCTGCGCAAGCTTCAGAAGGAACTGCGTGACTTGCACGGGCTGGGCGAAGAAAAAGCAAATGAAGGGCAATGATGTTTCACTGGAAACGAGATCGAATTCAGGGATTGGCAGCGAAATCTCTTTACGAACCGCTGGACGAATCCGAGCAGCGTGAGTTGGACCGTGCACTCGAATCCGATGCCGCGCTGGCCTCGGAGTTGGTAGCGTTTCGCGCATTCGTGAAGGGCGTCCCCGCGGCGCCGGTTGACCGAATCCCGAATCTCCTGCCGCTCTTGCACGAACGGCTCGATGCGCCTGCGCGGCGTGGCGCGTATCGACTGGCGTTTGTCGGCGCTGCGGCCGTGTTGGTCGTCGCGATTGCTGTCGCGGCGTGGTATTCGGACAACCAGCCAAGCGATTCCGGAGTAGGTCTCGTGGCCCGCTCGGGCGCTCCAAACACCTTGGTCTCACAGGCCCTGGCTGAGGCGAACACCCTGTTGGCGAAGCACGACACCCGGACTGCGTACGAAGTGCTGCGCCAGGCCCTCAATCGACAACCCCGCGATACCCATGCCGGCGAGGCGCAGTGGCTCCTGACCGAGTGCGCCTTCAACCTCAATCGATACGCCGAAGCCTACGAAGCCTGCTCGACGCTGTTCGCGGACTATTATCCATCGCTCGAAAACCACGCCGACCGCCGCGCCCGAGCGATCGAATTGCGCGAACTCCTCGTCGAGGCCAAGAAAGTCGATTTCGCGTCGCTCCAGGCATTCGACGTTGCAAAGCGCGACCGCGTCAACACCTTCGCCGCGTTGGAAAACGTGGCGACCGAGTACGCCAAGTATCTGGGCACGGAACAGTATGCCCTCGGCGATCTCGTGGCGAAGGAAATGGCGTCGACAATTGCGAAGGAAATTGGCGTCGACGCCGCCACGCCGGCGGGCGTTATCGCAGCCTATCGGGCCGCGCGGGAGCGGTGCACGTCGCCATTCGCGGTCGCGTTCCTCGATATCAAGATCGGCGACGCCTATGCGCAATCCATGAACGACCCCGCCGCCGCGAAGGAACACTACGAGCGCGCCGCGGAAAACCCGGTCCTGGCAAGCCTCGCGACAAAAGCGCTCGAACGGATCAAATAGAACACTCCCCGCCGGCCGCGCTCCCGCTAGTCCGGTCATTCAGATCCGGTCGACTGTCTGGTCGTTTACCCAATCCGCCCCGCTACCGTGGCGCCTTCGGCTCGCGCAACGCCAACTCCTGCGCAAGGTTCTTTACCTCGGTCTCCAACCGCGAAATCTTCACGCTGAACTGCAACGACAACGCGAGCACGAAGAATATCCCGAAGAAGAATAACGTCGACGACGTCCAACCAGCCCCAATGAATTGCGTAATCCACTCGAGCAAGGGATAGTTCAAACCGATCACGACAATCGCAACGCCGGCCAATATCCATAGCCACGAATACTCGACGCGCAGTTTGCGTCTGCGCACCAATTCGAGAATCGTTACGAGCAACGTCAACCCGAACGCGGCCGCAAGTACTTTCTGACGTATATCCATGTCGCTGCGCCCCTATGTGCCGTCCCCGCGCCGAATCAGGTTCAGCGGTATATCCAGGCCCATCCGAAACAAGTAATACACCGGCCGCAACCCAGCGTGCATCGACTTCCCTCCGCCGGGGAACATCGTGACCGGCAACTCGGCGATGCGAATTCCGTGGCGATGCAGCATCACGATCACGTCAACATCGGGATAATCCACGGGATACGAATCGTGACAGTACAACGCGATGACGCGCCGGTCCATCGCCTGAAATCCGCTGGTCGGATCGGTAATCGTCTGCCCCAGCAGCACCGATGCCACGCGTCGAAACACGTACATACCCGCCCGCCGCGCAAACGGCACCGCGTACGTGCCGCCTTCGAGAAAACGCGATCCGATACACAGATTGCTTCCGCCGCCACGCACGTAATCCAGTAATCGCGGTATGCACTGCGGATCGTGTTGACCGTCCGCATCGAGTTGAACGAGGTAGGAATGCCCCATGCGCAGCGCGTATTTGTAGCCCGTCTGCAGCGCCACGCCGTAACCAAGATTGTAGGGCAACGTCAATACCGTCGCGCCCGCGTCGAGGGCCCGTTCGCCGGTCTTGTCCCGCGAACCATCGTCCACCACGACTACCGTCGCCTCCGGCACGGCATCCTTCACCCTGCCGACCACGCGCGCAACGTTCGCTTCTTCGTTGAATGCGGGCAGCAGGATCATCGTGTCGGACGACATGACGCAAGTGTAATCGCGGGGTGCGGCGGCGTCAACGGTGCAAAGCTATCGTGACCGAACGACGATGCGATCATCGAGGACCTGGTAGCCGTAGTTCGGTTCGAGCCACTGCCGAATCAACAGGTCCATCGCGGTCTTCACGGAAACCTCGCGAAGATAACACGGGTTCACGGGAAACTGCTCGAGTCCCTTCTCGGCGACGACCCGCACGCCCAATTGCTCCGTCAGCGCCGGCAATACGTCGACCAGCCGCGATGGATTCAACGGCAACTCCATCCGCTGCCCCGTGCGCAACGGATATGGCAACGCCAACGTCACCTTTCGATCCAGGACCGCCCTGTGCTTGTCGCCGAGCGATGCCTCGTCAAGCAGCGCTGACGCAGGGTTTGTGTTCGCGGGCGTCGACAGGAAAATGAACTCCGGGGTACTTTCCGCCTGCACCGCGGCGACGCGCGCCGACTTCAGGATCGCCTCGATCGCCGTTTCCAGCGGCGCCTGCGCCAGGGCAAGTTCGCCGCACCGCGCGTCCCCGATCGAATTGTCCGCGACTATCGACACGCGCAGCGCGTATCCCATCCACATGAACACCGAACACAACGGCAATCCCGATCCGAACACGGCGTCGGTCTTCATGTCGCGGTACCGTTCGTCCAGCCGACCGGACAACGTCACGTTCAGGAGTTGCTCGTACCCTTCCGGAAACAGGAAGTAATACTGCGGGTGTTCCTCCATCGCCAAACCGCCGTGCGCCGCGACGGTGGTGGCGGCATCGCGGATTGGACGCCGCTTGATTTGGAGATCGCGCACAACCCGGCTCTCGACACCATTCATCAGCACGATGTTCCCGCCCGTCTGCGTTCCCATGGATCGAATGACATCGCCCAAGGTCGCGGCCTCGGGCCCAATTGTGACACGCACGTTCTTGGACTTGGCCGGTTTTCCCGCAGGCTTCTCCGCCGGTTCGCCCGGGCGATACACCTCGTTGGGATTGAGCGGAGGCAGCTTACCGGCCTTCGCGGGCTCCTCCACGGGGCCGGCGGGCTCCGCCTTGTTTTTCGCCTGTGTCGCGCAGGAAACCGCCATCGCACACGCGATACACACCAGGCCAAACCGCACGTATCTCATGGTGCAGACCCTCGGAAACACGTTCCCTCTCCGGCTAATACCCGCCAACCCGGAGGAAGTTCCCCACCGGAGATGTTTCAAATCGGATGATACGTACGGTCCACGCCCGGACGAAAGCAGCGCGGACAAATGTACGTTCCGTCCTTGGTCCGGTTGCGCGTCGCATCAACGGTGCATTGCACACAAACAACCGCGTTGCACTTGGAACACACCAATCCGTAGTCTGGCTGCAAGGGCGCCTCGGCCAGCCGCTTATCGTACGCCCCCTCGCCCCACGGCGCTACCCGAAGCGGCTTACTGCAATTGAGACAACGCGTGCCCTTCGCCTGCGGCGAGTACAAGTTGGCCCCCACCCATTCCGGCGAGCGGGTGTCCACGGTGAAGCAATGCACCGCCTCGCAATACGGACAGGTATACTCCGCAAGCTTTCGGCCATTGAGCGCCGGCACGGCGCGCACACACAGCGCCATCTCGACCGATTGCAGCGGTACCAGGTCATCCGGTGGGATGACCATCTGTTTTTGGCAAACGTTGCACTGCTGCTGAATGGTATTCGTCGCGTAGACGCCGCGCGTAGTGGTCTTCGATTCGTTGGCCCGCGCGCGCATGGTCAGCACGATCACCACTGCCGTGCCGATGGCCGCGCAAATGAGAGGGGGGAACCAGTCGGCCATTACAGCGTGTCCGTCCGCCGCCCGGCCAAACCTTGCCGCGAGCCGGCCGGTGCGATACCATGCCTGCGCAATCGCCTTGGAAACGTACATATGTCCGTGTTCGTCATAGTCCTACTTATGCCGGTCTTGGCGCAGGCCGATCAATCGGGCGACAACGTGTATGAAGTTCAGCCCAAAGCCGGCGGCGACTCCTACTTCGCGTACATTGTGGACACAACCGCGGACCCGCTGCAATTGCGCATCTACTACAAACCCGGGAAGAACCCCGGCGATCGCGATTCGGAACGGCGCGCCAACGTCGATATCATCCCCGTCGGCCGTGCCTCCGCCGACAGCGCCATCAAGCGCCGTCTCGATGCCGACAGTGTAGTGATTAATAAGGAGCGCTACCCTAAAGTCGAGGTTGAACGGGCGAACCAGGCACGTACGTGGGCCCTCGAATTGGACGAGAGCCTGAAGCTGCCTGACCCCACCCCAGTCGATCCCGGCGCCGCCCCGGACACCGCCGCGCCCGAAATCAGCCCACTCGCGCTTCGCGGTCCGCAGATTGGCCTCGTGCTGTGCTCCCTGATCGTCATCGGGATAATCGTCAAGCTGCTGATCATCGGATAACGCGCGTGAAACGCCGCGCGTGCCTGACCGAGCGACGAAAAATACACCTATCATGCGGCCGCCACAGTCAATCTCGTAATCGTCCTTCGTAATCGTAATGGAGTATCTGGCTTCGAGTTTGTAGCGTCCGGCCTCCGCGCCGGACGGTCCATACCGGCCAACCCCTGAAAGCGCTCCGCTCAAGTTTTCACAATCTAAGGTGGAACGCTGTTCATGACGACTCGTAATCGTAATCAAGCATTTTGGCTTCGAGACTGCGTTGTGCCCGCGCCTGTAGCTGCGCAAATTCCCGAAGTGCTCTAACCAACCGCGGCCGCCTGAAGCGACTCCACCTCGTACGCGTGAACCGGCTCTTCCTTGCCTTTCAACACAACTGTCCCAATTGGTCGCGCGTTCACAAATTCCTTCACTTCTTCGTACGTTGATTGGCTCACGATCACCTGTCCCGGCTCTGCAATGGAACAAAGCCGCCGCGCGGTGTTGACCCTGTCGCCAATCACCGTAAATTCCATTCGGTCCGGCGACCCCATGTATCCGGCGACCGCCTCGCCCGTCGCCACGCCGATGCCAAGCTCGAACAGCGGCTTACCCACCGCCGCGCGCTTCTCGTTCAACTCGTCGTTCTTCGCCTGCATGAACAGCGCCGCCTTCACGCAGCGCAAGGCGTCCTCGCCCTTCGACATGGGGGATCCAAATACCGCCATGATCTCGTCGCCAATGTACTTGTCGAGCGTTCCTTCCAAGCCGAAGATGATCGACGTCATCGCGGTGAAGTGCTCATTGAGCATGTCCACGAGATCGTGCGGCGGAATGCGCTCCGCGATCGGCGTAAACCCGCGCACGTCGCAGAACATCGTCGTTACGGTCTGCTTGTTGCCGCCCAGCGCGAGCGCGGTGTCATCCTTCATGATTTGCTCGACAATGCTCGGCGACAAAAAACGGCCCAGGTTCGCCCGCTTCTTCTCGGATTCGAGCATGCTTTCGTATAGCCGCACGTTGTCAATCGCCATCGCCGACTGCGCAGCGAGCGACAGGAACAACTCGAGGTCTTCCTGCGTAAACGCCACCTCGTGGCTGCGCGTATCGACATAGATTGCGCCGAGGATGCGATCTTCCACCTGCAACGGCACGCACATCGCGCTTCGAATCTGTTGGCGAATGATGCTCTCACGGCCGCCCAATTGCGCATCGCTGTCGCGGTCCGCCATCAGCACCGGTTCTCCGTCAATCGCCGCGCGCCCCGCGATGCCCATGCTCGGGCTACTCGCCTGCAGGTCCTGCCCCATCTGCCGCGCGACGCTGACCTTTAGGCCGCTCGTCGCCTCGTCCTTCATCATGATGAACCCGCGCTGCGCGCCCAGCGCGTCGATCGCTGTGTCGAGTACCGCCGACAACCGTTTGTTCAAATCGAAATCCGACGCAATCAATTTGCTCGCCTGATACAACGCCGACAGCCGCCGGAACGCCTTGGTCATGCGCAAAAAATCTTGGTCCGACGTGCCGGCGGGCTTGCCGCCCGCGCGCGGCGCCGGTGTTGCGCCTGACTTTCCAATAAGAGTCATGCTGCGCTCGACCGATTCCATCTCCTGTCGGATGCGCTGAAGGTCCTGCACGACGGCGGATTCGCGCGAACCTTCGTGCGGCGCCGGATCGGGCGCGTCGGTGCGGTAGATGATGCGGCATTTGCTCCCCAGCCAAATCTCGTCTTCGTGCGCAAGCACCCGTTCGACGATTCGCTGCCGGTTCACATACGTGCCGTTCGTACTGTTCAGGTCGACCAGCACGACGTTTTCCCCACGCCGCTGGAACTTCGCATGGTGGCGCGACACTTCGTCAACGACAAGCATCACGTTGTTGTCTTCCGCACGGCCCACCATGAGCACGGAATCCAACAACGGTACGGTAATCGGCGCAAGGCCCTGCTGTTCGACAATGAGTTGCTGCATGTAGAATCCAGTCCCAGGCAAACTACGATGATAACAACGCCCCGGATAACCGTCAAAGCAACAAGAAATTGGCGAAACGAATGCGCCGAACCGCTACAATCTCCCAAGACCGGGGCTTGAAAAGCGTACAGTGTCGTTCAGGTTTTCGGGGTCGTTTAACTTCTTTGGGTCGTTGAGGTCCGTTCGGTCCTTTTCGCCCTTTACTGCGTGACCTGGGGGATCGCCATGCTTCTGCTCGCCCTTCTGTCAATATTCGCCGCACCCGAGTTGCTCCGCATTCCCGGTCAGGCGGACACCGGCTGCGTCGAAATTCACGGCGTCGCCGCGGGCGAATTCGACGCTGCCGCGTGGGAAGCGGGCGCCTTGCACTTCGTCCCGGATGTCCGAGAACCCCTCTTGTCGCCGCGCCAATCCGGCGCGTTCCGCAATATTTACGCGCCGTCCGCCGTAGAAACGCCCGGCGGTTGGCGCGTGTTCTACGGAGCGTGGGACGGAGTCCATACGCCCAATGACCGCATCTACTCGACGACCACAAGGGACTTCATCGATTTCGGCCCGCGCGATACCGTCATCGAGCACGGCGCGTTCGTCCACGTCTGCAATGTAAACGCGCTCCGCAATGCCGTCGGCAGTTTCGAGATGATGTGTACCGCGTATCCAGCCGCGAATAATCTCAATAAGCCCGCCTACTTCACGAGCACGGATGGCGCAGTGTGGAACGGCTCCCCCGCGCCCCACGCCGCGACGTTCGACGACCTCGTCGTGATCGAAGGTTACGACGGTTTTGCCGGCGCGGACATTAACGGCATGAACGTAATCCTGCGAGACGGCAATGCCTTGTGGCTCTACTTCAACAATTTCGATGAGCGCGGCAAACTCTTTCGCGCCACAAATGCCGGTGAGAAGCGCTTCGCATTTGAAGGAGCAATTCTGGATACGAGCCATTACGTGAACGACGTAAAGCGCCTCGATACCGCATCCGGTCCGCACTATCTGATGGCGCTGCACCAGAACACGGGCCAACTCTGGTACACCCTGTCCGCCGACGGTAAATCGTTCGCGCCCGAGCGCGTCCTCGCCGATCGTCGCAACGAAGCCGATCGCTTTATCGTCGCCGTGTGTTGGGTCACGCAGAATAACAGGGTCCTCGGGTTCTTATATGGGGCGGGCGCCGTACCGGAACTGAACCGCAATCGAATCTTCGCGCGATGGCTGCAAAAACGAATCGTGTACGCCGACTCGCACGGACGGTCCCACGAAACCCTCGGCGCACTCGGCCCGGACCGGCAGATAATCCGGCTCCCAACCGATCTCAAGGATGACGTCGGCGCCGTCGATCTGTACGCGGAAGACGGCGCAACACAGATCCATTCCATCGAGAGATTCAAGATCGAGGCAGGCGCCTGCTATCAACTGAAGTGGTGAAAGCGCCGCATTGGCCGTCACGCGCCCGCCCTGATAGAATATGGCGATATGATTATCGATACGTTTCGCGCCGCCGAGACCGACTAGGATGGCGCTCCGCGATCTCGTCCAGCGATACGGCATCTCGTTTAAGAAGTCGCTCGGCCAAAACCTTCTGCTTGACGACAACATCAACCGCATCATGGTCGACGCCGCGGCGCTTTCGTCCGACGACGATGTGATTGAAGTCGGCGCGGGCCTTGGAGCGTTGACCGCGAACCTCGCGGAACGCGCCAGGCGCGTCCTGGCGATCGAAATCGACCGCGCGTTCATGCCCGTCCTCGAGGACCAGTTCCGCGGCACGCCGAACGTCACACTCTTTCGCGGCGACGTGCTCAACCACAGCCTCGCGAAACTCGTCGAGGAATACCTGCCCAACGGCGCGTCGTACAAGATGATTTCCAATCTTCCTTACTACATCACGACCCCCGTTCTCTTTCACTTTTGGGAAGCGCCGATACGCTTCGAGCGCCTCGTCATGATGGTGCAGCAGGAGGTCGCGCAACGCATGACCGCGCCCGTCAACGACTCGGAATACGGCGTACTGTCGATCGCCGCCGCACTTTATGGTGAAACGACAACGGTCCACTTCGTACCGCGCACCTGCTTCCGCCCGCAACCGAACGTTGACAGTTGCATCGTCCGCAGCATCCTGCACAAGGCGCCGCGGTTCGACAGCGTCGAACCCAAGTTCGTCATGAAGGTCGTTCGCGCCGCGTTCTCGCAGCGCCGCAAAACCCTGCGCAATTCGCTCACAAAAACCGGCGCGTTCGGCGCGGACAGGGCCGCCGTCGAGGCCGCTTTCTCCGCGGCAGGCATCGATCCCGCGCGCCGCCCGCAAACCATGAGTCTCGACGAATTCGCACGGCTCGCCGGTGAAATCCGCGCGCGAATCTGACACACTTCCGCGGGGAATTCCACGACAGGGGTATACTTCTACATGCACGACCTCAACGCGGAGATCATTCAGGGCCTCGCCAGCGGGGTCATCGCCGTCGATCGCGACGCCACGATCATTACGTTGAATCCCGCCGCGTCCGAATTCCTCGGCGTGAGCGTGGACGCGATTCGCCCGGGATCAAACTTGAAGGATATTCAACACGCCGAACCGCTCGCGGCGCTCCTCGCCGAAATTATGCGCAGCGGTCGCGCCGTCTCGCGGCATGAAATCACCCTCTCCTGTCCCGGCGGCATCGTAAAGCAAATCGGTCTGTCCGCCTCGCTCCATCGCGGCCAAGGTGCGTTTGACGGCGTCATCGTGCTGTTCACGGACATGACGGAGCGCCTGCGCCTCGAACGCAGCGCGGAACTCAACCGTCAACTCGCCGCCCTCGGCGAACTCACCGCTGGCGTCGTCCACGAACTGCGCAATCCCGTTAGCGTCATCAGCGGCCTTGCCGAACTCCTCATACGCAAACTCGAGGCCGGCGACGCGCGCCGAGAGGCCGCGGAAACCATCCTCCGCGAAACCCGCGAAATCGAACGGTCCATTTCCCAATTCCTCGGGTTTGCCAGACCCTTCGAGTTGCAGCTCGGCACCTGCTCGCCCGCGGACATCATCGACCGCACGATTCAGCTCTGCCGGCGACGCGCCGAAAACAACGGCGTCACCATCGAGAACCAGTCCGGCTCGCACATGCACCCCATGCGCGCGGACCTTTACCGCTTCGCGCAGGCCCTCTCGAACATCGTCAACAACGCCATCGACGCCGCGCCCAAGGGGGGCCGTGTCGTGCTCGACGCATATGAGGAAGGCGAAACTACAGTCTTCGAAATCGCCGACAACGGCCCCGGCATCCATCTCCGGCCCGGCGAGGACCTCTTCGCCCCCTTCTTCACCACCAAGGAAGGCGGAACCGGCCTCGGCCTCACCATTGCCCACCGCATCGTCACGGCCCACGGCGGCTCCGTCTCCTACTCGAACCGCCCCGACCGCGGTGCCTGCTTCGTCGTGCGCCTCGCGCGTGCGGGACGCTAAAGTGATTTGAGAAATTACGTAGCTGCATTTTCGTGCTCGTGCTCGTAATCGTGCTCGTGCTCGTGCTCGTAATCGTAGTCGCACACTCGATTTGCACCGAAACCTACGGGACATACCTGAGGTTTCTTAAACCGCTCCAGGCCATCAGGATTCGCCGATCGATTCAACTATTGCTCGTACTCGACATCGTACTCGCAGTTGTTATCGAGCAGTCGATTACGATCGCAAACTCGATAATGCGGCTGTGTAATCCGCGCGGCCCGCTTCAGAATTTCACCAGCAACTCCGGCAACTCGCTGATGTCCCGCACCCTCACGTCCGGCTCATGTGCCGGGCTGTCGCTCATACGGTGCTCGTACGGTCCGTCGACAAGTACCGCCGTCATCCCCACGCCATGCGCGCCGCACACGTCCCGGTGCGGCTTGTCGCCCACGTACCACGCGCACGACGCATCCAGCTTCATCGCGTCCAGCGCGTGGCGAAATATTCTCGGGTCAGGCTTGTTCGCGCCAAACTCCGCCGAGAAGACCATGAACTCGAACAGGTCGAAAATGCCCCCAGCGCGAAACAGGTCCCGGTGATACTGGCTCGTCAACAAGGTATTCGAGATCAGTCCTATCCGGTAGCCCATATCGTTGATTCTCTTGAGCGCCTCGCGTACGAACGGATACAGCGGCCGCACTTCCCACCACCCCAGCACGCCGTACCAGTCCTCGACCGTCTCGGCGCTTGCGTCCATCCCCGCCTTCGGCAGCCATTCGGCAATGATCGGCCGCAAGTCCATCGCCGGGCGTGGGGCCGGCAACCGCTCATACCGGGCCAGGATGTCCCGCGACATCCCCATGAACCATTCCGGCGACGCGCCGTTTGGGAGTCCATTCGGATACGACTTCTCGAACCCCGCATCCGTCCACATGTCAACGGACTCCAACAGCACCCCGCCCATGTCGAATAATATGGCCTCGGGTCGTTTCAGCATCGGGAGCACTCCTTCCGGCAAACCGCCTATTGAATCAGGAGCGCTACGCCGCCTGCAAAGTTCCGCGGTCGAGGGGCGGAACCCGTTCGCCGGGCGGACCGTATATTCTTGACGTGAATCCCCATATCGCGTATCGTACTCGACACACGAGTGGAGACGATTCATGCGCTGGGGCCGGTCTACGATTATTGGGATTTCCGTCGCTGCATCCGCGGTGGCATTTCAAGGCTGCGGGACCGTCGGCGCGTTGAACAATCTGCTGGGCAACGTCATCGGCACCGCGAACAATGCCGCTGGCAAGACCCTCGACGCGGCGGGCACCACAGCCAGCAAGGCCCTCACTCCCAACACCTACGCCGAGCTGGCCAAGAAAGCAAAGCAGCAACCCCGCACCTACTACCCATCGACGACCGCGCCGCGCACGTCCGCGCGCAACCACGATGCGGTGAACAATTCGTCAAATTCGACCAGCGGCCGGGGCAAGAACCCCGGGTCCTACTTGAGCGGGAAGGGCGGATCGAAGTCGAAGTCGTCGACCGGCCGGAAGAAAACGTACTTTACGGTTCCAAAATCGCAGCGCTAGCCAACAGCCCGCGCCTTCCGCTGTTATCCCAATCCGTGATGGCTGTTCTCTTTTAGCACTTGCTCGTCGTTCACGACCGGGAACGCTCCCGGATACTTCACGTACTCCACGTGCCCATCCATATACAACACGTTCGACCCGCCGGGCAGATGATTGAAAACGACCTGGGCGTCGCCGGAATCCGCAAAACTCGCCGCACCAAACGTGTCCCACATCACCGGAATCTCGCTCTGCGCCGCCGCGCTGCCCGCCGGGCTGTTGATGTCCGTAATCGTGAACCGTTCGACGCCCTCCCGCAGCACGCGCACGGCATCGCCCCCCGCCGTGCCCTTCGCCAACGGCGGCGCGGGAACCCACGGCGGCCAAATCGGCGAAGTGACCGACAAGTCTTCCGAATAGTCCTTCACGCGGACGTTGCCGACGCCCAGAATCGTGACCGTCGCAAGTATCGGGTTGCTGGCCTTCGCGCCCCACACGCCGTAATACTCCGCGGGCGACGTCGCCACGTACCCTTTGTAGTGATACGACCGCGCAAGCTCCGCGCAAAGGAAGTAATCGAGCGAGGTCGTATCGTTCGCCGCAATCGCCGCGTCTTGCCACGTTTTGAAATCGCCCGTACCGGGCACACGCTGCAACACGCTGGCCCACGCGGGGTCCCCGCCGCTGTCGGAAGGACACTGCGCCACGCGCAAATCGGTTAAGTAGTCGGGATAGATGGCCGCCGCGCGCGGCGACTCGAATAACGGCGACGACCGTCCGTCGCCGCGCACACTCCCATACGGAGACGACGGCGGAAACGAGCCGCGCGCCTCGCCGCCATACATCTTGAACACGATGCCCAACTGCTTCATGTTGTTTACGCAACTGATGCAGCGCGTTGCCTCGCGCGCGCGCGCCAACGCGGGAAGCAGTATCCCCGCGAGGATGGCGATGATCGCGACCACGACCAGCAACTCGACCAGCGTGAAGCCTCCCCTCGCCGGTCGCACACGATTACGCACGCGATTGCTCGGCGAAGTAATCTCAGCAATAGCTTCAGTCGCCAATCCCCGCATCTCCCATCGCTCCCAAAACTATCATTACTCCCATCCGATCTCTACAACTCGTTTGCCGCCGTCCGTACCTCCTGATACTATGACCACTCCGTTGCACCGCGGGCAAGCGAGGAGGACCAATGCCGAATACACCCGACAATATGTTGCTCTTATTGGCCGAGGCAATTGACGCCCGCGAAGAACTCGCGATCGGCTCGTCCATCCGCGTCATGGACCACGCCCGCCGCTTCGGCAAGGCCCTCAAATTGAGTGCGAAAGATCAGCGCACGCTCGAACGGGGCGCGCTCCTTCGTGACATTGGAAAAATCCGCGTCCCAAACAGCGTACTCCTCAAATACACCATCCTCACCCACGACGAATGGGACCTCATTCGCAAGCACACCCACCTCGGCGGCGGGATCGTGAAAACAATTCCATCGCTCAAGGATATCGAACCCATCGTGCGCTACCATCACGAATGCTGGGACGGCACCGGCTACCCCGACGGACTCGAAGGTAAGAAAATCCCGCGTCTGGCCCACATCATTCGCATCGTCGACGTGTTCTGCGCCATGACCGCCGTCCGCCATTACCGCCAAAATGTCCACTCCGTCACCCAAGCCCTCGACCACATCAAAAGCGAATCCGGCAAACACTTCGCGCCGGACTTGGTGGATGTCTTCATCAAAGCCAAGATTGGCAAAGCGGACAAGCGAAAATGAAGACGATTCATTCAACCAATTTCTCTCGTTCCCAACTTTCCATTCTCTCTCTCGTTCCCAACTTTCCATTCTCTCTCTCTCGTTCCCAACTTTCCAGTTGGGAACGCACTCTTGAAAAGCTCCGCTTTGTGAGCGCGAAGGACATCGACCGCGCCGGTGACAAAAGCGGCAGCGTCGAAGACCTCGTGCCCTGCCGCACTCCATTATCACGTGCTTTTCGGCAATTGCCATCTCTGTCGCCGCCGCAACCAATCTCGTAGTCGATCTGTACCGAATCGTAATCGAGTATTTGCCTTCGATACCGAACGACGCCCGCACCGGTAGCTACGTAAATCCTCGAACTGCGTTACTCGTTCATTCCGATCGAAATTGCGCAGCGCCGACGTACATCGACGTCACGACGAGCACCGCATCCCTCCGGCGGTCGAGAAGCTGCGAAACTCTTTCGCGTGATCCATCTCGCCCAGATCAATTGCCTCCCCAGCTCCCAACTCCCGATGTCCTCTCCCGTCTGAAATCTCAAATCTGAGATTTGAGATTCCTCTGCTTCCTCGCCAGTGCGTTCCCCGCGAACACCGCCAGATCGCGAAAGACTGCTTCTGCCCGCGCCTCGCGTTCGTCCTCCGCCACCGTCAAATGCGCTTCGATCCGCCGGACCATGTCCCCCAACTCGCCTGCTTCCGCACCCGGCGCGAGGTGCTCGAACAACAATCGGTGCGCCCCTTTGCGTTCCATCGCTTCGATGCCGTCTAGAATCTGCCGGTGTGGCGGGCCCTCCCAAATCGCGAGTATCATCGCCTCGCGCAACCACCGCTCCACGCCAAACTCCGCCAGCGTGCCCATGCCCCCATGCACTTCCATGCACCACTTCGCCGTCCGCACCGCCAACTCCGCCGTCCAATATTTCGCAAGGTGCACGACGATACGAAACAAATGGAACCGGTCCGAATAGGGTGGCGTCTCCTTCCACACCTCGTCGAACAACAGCACCGACTCCCACGCCAGCGCATGTGCCGTTTCCCATTCCGCGACGCGTTCGCGTATCTGCTGGCGCATCAGCGGTTGCTCTCCAATCGGTTTCCCGAACGCCACGCGCCGGTTCGCAAACGCGATCGCGTCCGCCAATGCCCGCTGCATGAGCGCCGCGCTGCCGATGGCGTTGCACACGCGCGAACAGTTCAGCACTTCGAGAATGTGATATATGCCGTGTTCGGGATTACCCAACAGATACGCCTCGCTGTCGCGCAACTCGACCTCGCCGGTGAACACCGAGCGCGTCGCAATCTTGTCCTTGATCCGGCGAATGCCATAGTTGAGTTCCCCGTCCTCGCGGCGTTTGGGGACGAGGTAAAGCGCGAGCCCGCGCACTCCCTTTGCCGCTCCCTCGGGCCGCGCCGCCACCACCGCCACGTCCGCAATTGCGTTGCTTGTGAAGTACTTGTCGCCCGTCAGCAGCCACCGATCCCCGTCGCGCCGCGCGACCGTTTCGACGTACGTACCCAGGTCCGATCCGCCACCTGACTCCGTCATCCACGTCGCGCCCTGCCACACCGTCTCGTCCTCGCGCAGCAAGTTCGGGATGAACCGCGCCCTTACATCCTCCGCGCCATACTTCGACAACGGCAACAGGGTCGACAATGACACGGTGTACGGACAAAACAATCCTGGATCGAAGTAGGAACAGATATATCCAATCCGAAACGACGACCTGAGCGACTGTTCCTTGAACGCGCGCCACACGACTCCGGCCTTGTACCCTCGCCGGAGCATCGTCCAGTATTCCGGCGCGCACTGCACCTCGTCGATGCGCTTGCCAAACACGTCGAACATCCGCAACCACGGCGTCCCGGCCCGGTCGTGCGCCGCGCTAATTCCCTTCCCCTCGCGTTCCCACCACGCCTCGTAGTCCGCGAGCGCCGCCTCCTGCTCGATCCGATGCTGTATCTTTCGCATCGCCCCACTCGGACTGCGCAACCAATCCCACTCCATGACAGAGTACCTCCACTAGTGTCGTGACTTTGAAATCCGCACTATTTGCCGTGCTCGTGCTCGTGCTCGTACTCGTAATCGTGCTCGTACTCGTGCTCGTGCTCGTGCTTCGCGCCCGTGCTCGTGCTCGTGCTTCGCGCCCGTGCTCGTGCTCGTGCTTCGCGCCCGTGCTCGTGCTTCGTGCTCGTAATCGTAATCGTACTCGTGCTCGTACTCATGCTCGTGCTCGTAATCGTACTCGTGCTCGTGCTCGTGCTTCGTGCTCGTGCTCATGCTCATGCTCGTACTCATGCTCGTAATCGTGCTAATCCGAAAATGCACAAATTGTCCCGCGCGCCGAAGGCGCAACGCAACCCTAGCCAGGGGCATCGCCCCTGGAAAATGTCCACGCCCCTATCACCGCGCGCTGAAAGCGCACCGCTCAAATTTTCATAATCTCTGGCAAAACTCTGTTCATGACGACTCGTAATCGTAATCGAATATTTGGCTTCGTTTGAACACGTCGCATATGGCGGCGACCCGAGTCCTTGGTAGACCAAAGCAGAACTTTTCAAGAGTCGATTGTCGGCGTTCGTCCTGGCTGCCGTCCATCTCGTATATCCCGTCCATTCGGTCCATGAATCTGCATTCGTTTGGCTGAAGCCATGCATCGCAACGAGTACTCCGCGAACAGGGGTAATTCAGGGACTACGAATTACGTTGCTCACTCTGGCTGACGCAAGGTATCTTTACGCTCGTGAGCCGAGTCGCACGCGTTGTGGTGCTGGGGTTTGCCCATCATGTCACGAAACGGGGCAACCCCTGCGCGGACGTGTGTTACTCCGACGACGACCGCCGCGCGTACCTGCGCTTTCTCCGACGGTATACCGAACGCTACGGGTTGGCGATGTGGGCCCAAGCTGCCTCCACACAGCGACGCTACGGGGAACGGCGACGAGCGGTTGATATGAACTTAATTCGTGGTCTGAATTCCCTGAATTCCCTCTGAATTCCCTCCCAATTGCGTAACGTGCTGTCTCAAATAAACTTGAAGAACGCTTTGTCAATCAATTACCCCTCGTTCCCGAAATCGCATCCATCGCCTCGCGCCGTCGCCGCAAAGCCATTCCTCAAACCGAACCGTGTGATCCGCGTGATTCGCAGTTGCCGTTTTCCCGTCCCGAGTGCAACACGTCGCGCGTAGAAATGAATGACGTGCACGAACCCATCGCGGAACTGCGGCTCTGAGCCAACCAAGTCTCCCATTGCGCGAAGCATTACACCAAAGGAGCAGCGTACCGAACATGAATATCATGAACGCATCCCCGAGCAGATCCAAAACGCGATCAGAACTGACCAATACGCCAAACCGCACAGAATATTTATTGAAGTTCGCAATTGTTCGCCAACTTCGTCAAGCAAATCACCCCCTTGTATCGTCAAATTCACTTCGTTACACCCCCCTCACTACATCCGGTTCCTCGAACCGATCCGTGAGATCCATGTGGTCCGTGGATGACATTTCCCCGTTCCGAGTGCAACACGATGGGCTAATAAGTAGGGCGTTGGAGTCGGGAGACTGGAAGCGGATGATAGGAGTCAGGAGTCGGTAACCAGATGAATGGGAGCAGCCGGCGGGTACCGCTGAAGTTCGGCGCGCACGTTCGCGTAGAGTTCGGGAAGCCAGACCGGCTGCGCGTCATAGCGCTCGGGCGTTTGTGTCCGAAGGTCCGTTGGAGCGATGACAACACGAGAATTCTCGATGCCAACTTCAGCGGCGAGGGTGAACAGTTCCTCGATGGCTGCGTCGCCCATGGCGAGGCAGCCGATGGACGCGTCGCGTCCGTGGATGAAGATATCGCCGCCGAGATCGGTCCGGCCGTCGGCGCCGGCCATGGCGCGATCGAATTCGTTGGGGTAGTTGACCTTCATGGACAGGTGAAATGCGCTGTTCGGGTTAAGTCCGTCGATCGCGTAGATGCCTTCTGGGACTTGTCGGTCTCCCTCGCGCAGTTTTGGGCCAGCGTTACCGCTCGCGGCGACAATGGGGTAGTCGCGAATGAACGACCACCGTCCGTCGTTTTCGGCGTAGAGTTCAACGCGCCGCGAATCCTTGAACGCGAGTAAAGCAATCCGTGCCGGCGGGAACAGGCAATCAGCGGCGTCAAACCGCGAGCGCAGCCGTTCCCGTGCGGCTGGGCCGTATTGTTTGACGACGTCTGCGACCGTGCGCTTGCCCATGAGTTTGAGATATGCCGGCACCCAGATGGTCCGTCCGTATTGATATACGATGGCAATTGTAAAGAGAACGATGACTACGGCAACCGTGACTCGAACAATGCTGCGCAACAATCGCACGGATGCCGGACCTCCGCGGTGATTTGCCAACGTGACAGCAAGTATAGAGAATGGCGCGTGGGCGTTGTACCCGATGCCATTCGGTTTTCGGCGTTGTGCTTCGCGATCGTCGAAGTCCGATGGGTGAGGGTTAGCGGGGGAACATATGGAGTTCAGTCCGGCCGTGGTCGAACGGTTCACAACGGCGTACCAACGGGTTGCGGGGGTGGCGCACGTCGCGCGGTCGGCGGACGACGTCCCGGGTCTCGTGCATGCGATAGTCGAAGAGCGAGGCGCAACGTGCGTGGCGCTGGCGAACCTGGTGGACGGCATGTCGAGCGCAATTGCGGGGGCGCTTGGCCCGAACGTGCGGGTGCTGACAGAGCCGTTTGACTCCGGCGCTTTGCCGGGTCTGATCGATCAAGCCCAAGTCGGCGTCACGGGCATCGCGTTCGGCATCGCGCAGACCGGCACCCTGGTCGAGATCGCGACAGACGACGCAACGCGGCTGGTTTCAGCGTTGCCGCGAGTCCACATTGGCGTCGTGCGCGCAACTGACCTGCTCGAACGGTACGACGAAGCGGCGCCGCGCATCCGCGCACTGTTCGAAGCGAACCCGGCAAATTGCGTCGTGAGCTTTCTTTCCGGTCCCAGCCGGACCGGAGATATTGAGCTAAAGCTGACGTTGGGTGTGCATGGCCCCGAGTCCGCGCACGCGATCGTTGTGCTGGATTAATGTGCAATGCTTCAATCGAATTGGTCGGAGTATCCGAGAGCAAATGAAATTGAAGTGAATACTTCCTGTAGCTTGGCCTCGGATAATTGTGTGATTCGTGCTCCGATCTCTCGCTTAGGAACGGTCTGTAGGTTGTGAAGATTAATTGCGCATGGGCTCGTCATACCATCGCCTGGCCCAAGCGCGACTTCCGAAGGCACCCCCCGAATGGTAGACGTAATTGGAGCGACGGTTACGGAATGGAGATAAGGAATTGCCGAGTTGCGAGTGAGAACCAATACGGGTCGTCTCTTATCCGGCGGGTCAAACCGGTACCAGCGAATTTTTCCTCGCTCGATCACTCAGGCCATACTCGATCTTTTTCCGCAAACGGGAACTCGTCCGGCGTGACTGGGAAACGGAGATACCCTTCACGGTCGATCCGTTCCAACTGCTCCTTCTTTGTCTCGGTGTGCGCCCGCTTGATCAGATTGCGAAGATACTCCGGAACTGTCACCCCCATGCGCTTGGCGGCGCGGGTGACTTTGCGGGCGGAGCGATCATCGAGCGTAGTGCGAAATTCCTTCATGGCGTTGCGGACGCGAATAGCATTATGCTTTGGGTTGCGGGCGCTTGTGCCCGGTTCGCTTCCGTAACACGGAGTATAGCATGGCAACGGCCCGTTACGAACGACTCTTCTCCCGCATTCGCGAGTCCATCGAACATCCCAAGCACAGCCAAGCATTGATGCGCTGCATGCAGCGCGGTCGCGACAAGCGCGCGGAAGCGCTGGCTTTGTTGCCGGGTGGCGCTGCGTTCCGGGACGAAGTAAAAAAAACCAAGGACCGCTGCATCGATCGGCAGCCGGAGTTGCTCGATCGCTTCATCGAAAACACGCGCAAACGCGGCGCGAATGTGTTCCTCGCGAAGGACGGCGCGGCGGCGATCGACTATGTCCTGCGTCTGGCGAAGGACCGCGGCGCGAAGACCGTCGCGAAATCGAAATCGCTGACAACCGAGGAAATCGAGATCAATCATCCCTTGATTGAAGCGGGTCTGAAAGTTATCGAGACCGACTTGGGCGAGTTGATCATTCAATTGGTGAACGAGAAGCCCTACCACCTCGTGTTTCCTTCCGTACACAAAATGGCCGAGGACGTCGCGGAAATCTTCGCGAAGGCGACCGGCAAACCCGTCAGCAGCGACATCCCGTCGATCATGAAAGTGGTTCAGGCGTACCTGCGCCCGATCTTTCTCGAAGCCGATATCGGCATGACCGGCGCAAATATAGGCGTCGCCGAGAACGGCGCGATCGTCATCGAGACAAACGAAGGCAATGCGCGCCTCGTATCGAGCATCGGCGATTGCCACGTTTGCGTGATGGGCATGGAAAAGATCGTCGAGACGGTCGAGGACGCGATGCTGATGGTGTTGGCGCACCCCGTCAGCGCGTCAGGCCAACTGCCAACGACGTACGTCACCTGGATGGCCGGGCGTTCGCCCTTGGGCAAAGGCGACGGCCGCGCGCCGCGCGAATCACACATCGTAATTCTCGATAACGGCCGCGCGCGGATGCGCGACGATCCGGCTATGCGCGAATCGCTCAACTGCATACGTTGCGGCGCGTGCATGAACGTCTGTCCCACGTACGGCGTCGTGGGCGGCCACACGTTTGGCTATATCTATCCCGGCCCAATTGGCATTCCGTGGACCGCCGAAGTGCACGGACTCGAAAAGGCGGGCGACTTTGCGTCCTTGTGCATCTCCTGCGGGCTGTGCAAGGAGATCTGCCCCGCGCAGATCGACATGCCGATGATGATCGCCGAGGTCAAACACCGCGACGCGAAAACGCACGGGCGCCCGCGCGTCGATCGCGTCATGATGGGTGCGGACAATGCGGCGAGGCTGGCCAGCGCCGTCGCCCCCGTCGCCAATGTCGTGATGAAGAGCAAAGCGGTTCGCGGCATCATGGAAAGGGTCTCCGGAATTTGCTCGAAGCGCGCGCTCCCGGAATTCAAGCGCGACACGTTTATGAAACGGTTCGCCCGGCACATATCCACCACGCGTGACGCCAAGCACAAGGTCGCCTTCTTCGTCGACGTCTACGCGAACTACAACGCGCCCGAACTCGGAATGGCCGCGGTGAGCGCGCTGGAAGATGCCGGCTGCGACGTAATCGTGCCGGAACAACGCTCGAGCGGTTACCCATACATCGCGTATGGCGACCTCGATCGCGCCCGCGAGACCGCCGCGTACAACGTCGCGCGGCTTGCGCCGTATGCGGAGCAGGGTTACGACATCGTCGCAACCGAACCGACCGCGGCGTATGCGCTCAAGGTCTCGTATCCTAAATTGCTGCAAAAGAGCAGGAAGTCGCAAAGAGTCGCGTCGGCGACGCACGAGATTTTCGAGTACCTACTGACGATCGAATCGGAAGCCGGCGCCGCGTCTTCGCATTTGTCCGGCAGGCGGTATGCCTTTCACGTCTCCTGTCATCAACGCCCGTTAGGATCGGGCCACGGCGCGATGGAATGGCTGCGAAAACGTGGTGCAACGGTTGAACTGGTGGAAACCGGCACCTGCTGTGGCATGGGCGGCACATTCGGCCTGAAGGGCGGCGCCCTGGGCTACGAACTCTCGATGACTGTGGGGAAGCCGCTATTTGCCTTGTTCAATGCATCGAATGCCGAGGCTATCGTCACGGAGAGCAGTGTGTGCGCGATTCAACTCGCGGAAGGCACAGGACTCCCCGTTATACATCCGCTCGCATTGCTCGGGTAAGAAAAACAAAAAAAGGCGGCCATGGCTCTGCCACGCCCGCCTCAACAGGTCGTAATCGTCAAAAAACTCAGAGGGTCAACTTATTACCAACCGTTACCGTCGATACCATTCGGAAAGCTGAGACCGCCACCGACGAGCACCCAGAAAATCAGGAACGGCCACAAGAGAAGCCACAACAGAAACATAACCAACGTCCTCCTTTCGCGTTTGTCGTTTGGCCCCTTTGGCTTAGAGGCTGAAGAAAGTCTAGCACAAGGGGATCGCCAAGTCAAGATTTAGACATTTTGCCCGCGCTGACCCAATCCGTTGTGCATAAGACGGTTAGCTGACTTCCACCCCGACTTTCGCCAGTGCCCGCCGCAGATCGTCCGGCGTGAACGGCTTGGTCAACGTCGCAGCCGCTCCGTGCTCGATCGCACGGTTCGCAAGTTCCTTGTCCTCCGCCGCGGCCACGCCAACGATGCGCGCGCCCGAAATCTCCGGGATGTCCTTGACCCGGCGAATCACCTCAAGCGGATCGATGCCCCCAAGCCGGAGGTCCAGGAAGATGACATCGGGCGCAAACGACGCCACCAAACGCCCGGCATCGAAGGCGTCAAACGCCGTTTCAACGTGGAATGGCGAGCGTGCGCGTTCCAACAGCCGCTTCACGACCTGCGCGACCGTCCGCTCCGGATCGATGAGAAGTATCCGGACGCCGGCGGCATTCAAGTCACCATGAACGGGGATGCTGTTCTCGCGGAGGAATTGGACGAGGTCCTCCCTGCGAATGCGCCGGTGCCCGCCCGGCGTCTTGAAAACGGTGATCCTGCCGGCCTCGGCCCATTTGCGAATGGTGTCGGCAGTGACGTGACAGTATTTGGCGACTTCAGAGGTGCTGAACGACTGTTTGATTTCCATAAATGCGGCATCACCTGCGAGACGACGGCAGTAAGAAATCCAACGCAGGAACCGTGCGGTCCACATCCGACCGCTACGGCCACGATTCCTTCCGCGAAGAACCCCTGGTCCCGTTCGCCCAACGCTGCTACTAAGTTGAACAGTGGAGCTGGATCGGGGAATCGAACCCCGGACCTCATCATTACGAGTGATGCGCTCTACCGACTGAGCTAATCCAGCCTATAAAATGGTGCCAAGGGCCAGAATCGAACTGGCGACACGCGGATTTTCAGTCCGCTGCTCTACCAACTGAGCTACCTCGGCACGCACAAAGTAAGAGAATACGAAACGCACGCGGGCAAGTCAAGCACTGCGCAAGCCTAGTGTGGCGTAACGGGTTACGCGGTGGGGCCGCGGCGATCGGCAAACACGCCGCCCTGCTTCGAATTCAGCGCCATGGACCGAAGGCGGGAAAGCAATTCAAAGAGGTTTTGCGGCGATACCGTTTCCTTGTTGTCGCAATTCGCCACACAAAAAAGCACATCGAGCGCCTTTTCCTTGCCCGCGGCAAGATCCGGCGGCCGCTCGTTGCCGGTTACGGCGTGATAAAGCTTGCCAAGGTGCGCAGCCCAAACCTTGCGCACCCACGGGCAATAGGCGCGCATGTGTTTTCCGGGCATCATAACCATAAAGTGGCCGCCGCCCATGTGCCCGACGTACGCGACACCTTTCACGAGTTCCTGTGCGCACTGGTCCAGCGCGCGGCCAAGATGGCGCACCGCCTTATTGCGCCCTTCGTTGCCGTACTTCCGCCCGAACTCGCGCAGATTCAGTAACTCGCAGTGCGCCACGCAAAAGTTTTCCCGCGTGCTCACGCGCCGCTGCAATTCCCGTTTCGTCGCCTCCGCGCTTGGCAGCGACGTTAAATCGTCCATTGCCGTTCCCGCCGAACTCGTTCGCAGCAGCGACTCGATACGCTGCAGAAAATTCGTTATGTCGAACGGTTTCGAGACAAAGTCGTCCGCACCCTGCGACAATCCGTGGACGATTTCTTCCTCGTTGCTCATGGCGGACATGATGAGGATGGGTGTCGTGTACAGATCGGGATCGCGGCGCACACGGCGGCAGATTTCGAACCCCGATACGTGGGGCAGCATCACGTCAAGCACAATGAGGTCGTGCCGGTCGGACTGGAGCGTTTCCACGACCTTTTTGCCCGACCGGTGTACCGTGCAAACGTGACCGTTGCGGCCCAAATGCTCCGACACAACCTGACTTGTAGTGGGGTCGTCGTCGACGATGAGAATTTTGGCCACGCTACAACCCTATCTCACTGCCGCTCAAGCAATGGAAAAGTGGGCGAGGAGGGACTCGAACCCTCAAGCCCGTTGGGGCAGCGGATTTTAAGTCCGCCGTGTATGCCATTCCACCACTCGCCCGTACCGACCCGCGGGGGTCCCGTTCCGTCGCGGATAGGGGCGGCATTACTACTAGTTCCCTCTTCCGAGCCGAGAAAAAATGGAGGCGGCACCCGGACTCGAACCGGGGAATGAAGGCTTTGCAGGCCTCTGCCTTACCAACTTGGCTATGCCGCCACCCTCGTTGGGATCATATCGGAGGTTTTCGGAACCTGTCAAGAAATTGTCTCGTACTTGCACTCACGGAATGCACACTAAAAAAGAGCCTGCGGGTACAGGATTTCGTGTTATGCTCCGTTTTGGGAGGGAACACGCATGAAAAAGCCGCTCAAGCCGGGGGATCACATTGTCGGACTGGACATCGGCGGGACGAAGATGATGGCCTGTGTGTTCGACCACAAGTTCACGGTGGTCGGCCGCTGCCGCAAGAAGAGCAAGTCCAGTAAGCAGGAGTCCCCGGAGGCGCGAATCGAACGCGTGGTTAGAGAAGCCATCGACGACTCCGGCGGCAAGTCGGTCCGCGGCATCGGGGTAGGGTCGCCGGGTCCTCTCGATCCGAAGACCGGTATCATTATCGACACGCCAAACCTCGGTTGGAAAAAATTCCCACTGGGTGAAGTTCTCGCGAAGGCATTCAAAGTCCCGGTCGCGGTCGACAACGACGTGAACCTGGGAACGTATGGCGAATGGGTATTCGGAAAGGTCAAAGACTGCAAGGACGTCATCGGCCTGTTTCCGGGCACGGGCATCGGCGGCGGCATCATCGTCAACGGAAAGTTGTACCATGGCGCATCGGGCTCCGCGGGCGAAGTCGGACATATGACACTGGAAGTTGACGGGCCCTACTGCGGCTGCGGGAAGCGCGGTTGTCTTGAAGCGCTCGCTTCGCGCGTGGCGATCGCATCGGAAATCGCGGCATTGGCAGCGCGCGGCGATGCGCCGTACATTCTCGAAAACTGCGGTACGGACCTCGCCAACATTCGCAGCAGCGCCATCGCGAAAGCGATCGACGCCGGCGAGAAAATGGTGGAAGGCGTCGTCCGGAAGGCCGCGTTCTATACCGGCATCGCCGCCGCAAACCTCGTCAATATCTTCAGCCCGGAGGCCCTGGTTCTAGGGGGCGGGCTCGTCGAAGCCATGGAATCGCTCTACATGGAAGAGGTCACGCGCGCGCTGAAGATTCACACCATGCCGTTTCTGCTGAAGTTTGTAAAGGTCGTCCCCGCGAAGCTCGGAGACGACGCGGTGGCCATGGGCGCGGCGCATCTTATCGCGCAGCGACTGTAACCGTACCGTAGTGGTTTTGCAGTTACACTCGCCGTGCGCGGCATGGCTTATGGAGAAGCACTCGTATTCTCCCCGGTCTCCGGTAAGAGCGACTCGAGCGCTACAGGCAGCGTCGCCCCCAGCCGTTTCGCAACCGCGGCGTGCTGGCCCGCCTTCGCTACTTCTCCCCGGTCGAGTAACGTGTCGGCAAGCTCAATGTGCGTTTCCGGCTCCAACGGATTGATGGTAAGGGCACGGTTCAGTTTTTCAATCGCCGCGAGTGTATCACCGCGCTTTCGTTCCAATCTCGCGAAGTCTATCCAGGTGGCCGGGTTCGTCGAATCCAGTTCGATCGAGCGCACGAACGCTTTCGCCGCACCGTCCAAATCGCCGCGTTCGGTCAGTACTCGCCCCATACCCGCGTGAGCCAATGCGTTGCTTGGCGCCGCTTCGATGCATCTCTCGTATTTGTTCTGCGCGGCGTCCCACTTATTTTGCTTCTCGAGTATCGCACCGGAATTGACCAGCGCGTCGGCATGGTTAGGCGCCAAACGCAACACTCTATCGTACGCGGCCAGCGCCTCGTCGAGCTGCCCGCTGTCCTCCAACGGAAATGCGAGTCGAATGTACCCGTCGACATCCCCCGGCGCGAGCGCGGTATAGTTACGAAATGCCTCGATCGATGCGGCCAGGTCGCCATTCTCGTAGAGCACCTGTCCGAGATTAAACATCGACTCGGGCTGCTTGTCGCACAATTCAACCGCTTTGCGCAGCGCCTGCGCTGCCTTCGCGAGATCGCCCTTCGCGCGTAACGCCGCGCCGAGCCCACCGTATGCCTCCCGCAATTTCGGGTTCGAGCGAATAGCGGCGTGAAATGCATTGATGGCCCGGTCGATGTGTCCTACCTTCGCAAAGTGAAAACCGAGTGCCGCGTGCGCTTCGGCATGATCGGGATCGAATTTCAATGCGTGTTGAAAGCACGCCTGAGCGAAATCGAGTTTGCCTTGCGCCGACACCGCTCCGCCAGTTTGCGTCAAGAGCACGGCCACGGCTTCGCGCGTAGAAACGGGTTTGTAGTCCTCCGGATTCAGACACGGAAACGGCAAGTACTCCGAGAGATAATCAACGCTGTCGTGAACCTTTCCGCGTTGCGTGGTCTCGACGTAGTAGCGGTCGCACCGCACGAGCACGTGCCCATGCCCGGAGACCAATTGCATCGGCAATCCAATGCGTTCGCCGAGCGCGACATAGAGCGCGCTCATGGAAACGCAGTTCCATTGGCGCTTGTCAATCGCGTCGGCAAATGAAACGAACACGTCGGCGGGGCGCAAGTCACGATTGGCGAATCCCCAATGGGTGTAGACAAATTCCGCGATCGTCGCCAGTTTGGCTTCGACGCCGGCCGCTGGGGCCAGGGCGGGTTTGAGTTCCGAGGCAAGCGAATCCAAGCGCTCTGCGTATAGCGGCGCGTCGACGCTCGCGTCAAGCGCGTGGGCGATAATCAACGCACACGCGCCCAACTCGGTTTGTTGGCCGCCGGTCTCGAGGGGTACAAGCGCCGCGAGGGGGTCGGCGCCTGGTTCCACGGCATTCGCGCCGGGCAGCAGCAATAGCGTCAGCGCGAAAAAGCGCCAACCCCATGTCGAACCCGCATCACAATCCGTGTACATTCGCGCGATCCGTGGTCAGCTTTTCGTCTTCGATTTCTTCACGCGCTTGCCGAGGCTGCGCCCCAATCGTTCCATCGCGCGCGAACTGTCGTACGGGTCAAGGTGCACATTGATGATTGAGAACCCTTCGTCATTCTCGTTTGCCTGCGCGAGCGCCGCGTCAAATTCCGCTTCGGTGCGCGCCTCGGCCCCCCACCCCGCGCCGAGCAATTCGGGCATTCGGTGGTACTGCCAGTTGAGGATATCGTTGTACGGTCCATCGTCAATGAATCGCTCGGTGCTGTACCCTTTGTTGTTCAGTACGATAACAATCGGGTTCAGCTTATGGCGCACGATCGTCGCCAGTTCCTGGCCCGTCATTTGAAACGCGCCGTCACCGACAAAAACGATGGGCCGCAGTTTGCGCTTGTTAACGTGCGCGCCGAGCGCGGCGGGGATTGCGAATCCCATTGATGCGTAGTAGGACGGCCCGAGGAACTCGGTGTGGCTTCGCACCGTCAAATCCGACGCGCCAAACAGACTGTCGCCGACGTCGCAAATGACAATGTGGTCGTCGCTCAGCATCGAATCAATCCGTTCGAACAAGCGGCGTACCGTCATGGTGTTCCGCGGTTTGGTCTTGAACTCGACGCGCTTCGGCGGTTTTGGCTTCGCCCGCGACGCGTTACGTTTCGGCAGCGCGTCAACCAGTCCGTCGATAAAGTCGCGCAGTTGAATTCCCTCGTACACGTGCCGCTTGATACCGATTCGTTCCGCGCTCGCATGAATGGTTTTAGCCGGATCGAGTTTGGCCGTGAAGATGCCGAGATCAATGTCCGTCAAAAACGCGCCGAGAATCACCAGGCAATCTGCGCGTTCGACCGTCCTGCGCACGTCGTCTCGGCCCATTGCGCCGGCGTACACACCGATATAGCCGGGGTGGTCTTCCTCGATCATCGATTTGCCGAGCAGGGTGGATGCGACGGGTATGCCCGTGTGGTCGACCAGGCGTACCAGCAGATTCTGCAGTCCGAACCGGTGAATCTCGACGCCGCCGAGAATCACCGGGCGCTTGGCCTTCCGCAACATCTCGACCGCCTCGGCGACTGCTTCCTTCAGCGTTTGGGTATCGCTTTTCGCGCGGTCGAACTTCCACGGTTTCGGCGCCGCGCACGGGACCATGGCCATGTCGCGCGGGATTTCGATGTAAACCGGGCGCTTCTGGCGGATGCACGCATCCAGCGCAAAGTCGATTTGTTCCGGCGCGTCTTCCGCGTTTTCGAGCGCGACGGCCGCCACCGTCACGCGCTCGTAAATCATCCGCTGCGTGTTGTAGTCCCGGACCTTGTGGTGGAGGAACGGCGAGCGTTCACGCTCGCCGAGGCCCGGCGCGCCGCTAATGAGGATGAGCGGCGACTTCTCCGCGTAGGCGCCGGCCACCGCGTTCAGCGCGTTGAACCCTCCCACGCAGTACGTGATGCATACGGCGCCGAGTCCATTCACGCGGGCATACGCATCGCCCGCGAACCCCGCACCAATCTCCGTGCACGTGCCTACAACCTCCAGCGGACTGGCCACGAGCTGATCGTAGAACCCAAGCACATAGTCGCCCGGCACGCCAAAGACGTGTTTCACGCCCAATTCTTCCAGCCTGCGGATCAGGTAGTCGCCTACGGTTGTACGTGGTGGCATATGGATGAACTCCGGAATTTCGGTCTTGCGCACACCAACACAATGCCGTGCTTCACGGGCTTCTGCAACTCGACCCACCGCTTTTGGTATAGTACCCGCGTGGCTGGGTGGGTCCGGTCATTATTGAGCGTGGTGGGGCATGAAAATCCTTTGGTTTGCGATAATGTACGACTGGCCGGTGCTGACACCGATCATATTCTGTTCGGTATTGTGCCTGGCTGTAATGATCGAACGATACTGGTTCTTTCGGAAGAACCGTGTGAATACCGCGGACTTCATCCATACGCTCCAGCGCGAACTCGATAACGGACTCGACCACGCGAAGGCGGCGGCGGAAAAACAGAAGGGTATACTCGGCGAACTCGCCGCGGAAGGCATTGTCATCGTCGGCAAGCACCCGGAGCGTTTCGAGCCGATGTTTGACGTGACAACCTCGCTGGCGATGCGCGAGCTCGATCGCAACCTCGCCGTACTCGGAACGATCGCGACGGTCGCGCCCTACCTCGGCCTGTTCGGCACCGTGGTGCGGATTCTCCTCACGTTCGGTGAACTGTCGCAGGAAGCTGGTGGCAATGTCGCCAACGTCATGTTCGGCATTGGGTCCGCTCTGGTGGCCACCGCGGCGGGTCTTGGCGTGGCGATCGCCGCGGTCGCTCTAAACAACTACTTCCGAACGCTGGTGGAGAAGTTCGCGGGTGACTTCGAGGTGCTTAAGCTCGTCCTTCTCAGCGTTGTCGGCGGCGGTTCAACGCGCGCCCAACGCACTGTAGCTGCCGCGCAGTACGCGCGCCGTCCCACCGATCCCCGGCTCGCCCAACAAGACCGTCCATGAATCACGTCGATCGCGGCAAGAAGCACGTTTTTGGCGAGATCAACATCACGCCCCTGACGGACATTTTTCTTGTTCTGCTCATCATTGTCATCGTGGTCGCACCATACATGACGAATGCGCGGCGCGACATCAAAATGCCACGCATCACCACTGGCGACAGCGTCGAACAGAAATGGCTCACCGTTGAAATCACCAACGACGGCGGGTACTTCATCGACGCGATCTCGATTGAGCCCGATGCACTGGCGGACACGCTTCGGTCGCGAATTGCGTCCGTTCCCGAAAAATTTCTCGTCGTACGCGGCGATCGCGGATCGAAGAGCAAGGCCGTGATGCACCTCTTCCAAGCCGCGAAGGATGCGGGGTTCGAGCGCGTCATGCTCGCTGGGGAAGCGGACGAGGGCGGCACTCGCTCAACTTCCGCAACGGAGGTCCCGCGTGAGGGCGCATAACAAGGGCGTGATGGACGAGATCAACATTACGCCGCTAACGGACATTTTCCTTGTGCTGCTGATCATCATGATGGTCGTCGCGCCGATGCTGAATTATCGCGCATTGCCCGTGCATTTTTCGTCCGCGAACGCGCAGGAGAGCAGGACCGAGACGGTCAAAATCATGTCCCTCGCAATTGCGGAGAACGGCGACATCCAGATTGAGGGCGAAATCACCGCCCGCGACCGCGTCAGACAGGTCCTGCAGGACAGGACAGCCGCCTTCCCCGATGGCGTGGAAATCGCCGTTGCGCCGGACGCGTCACTCGATGCGATGACCTTCGCGTTGAATGCAGTCCAGATGGCAGGCATCCAGAAAGTCGCCGTTACACAGCAGACGGAACCAGCAGCCGAAGGACCCAAGGCTGAAGCGACGCCGACGAAGAAGTGAGCGTTGCGCGATTCTGCTACGACGTAAAGTGGTGCGCCGGCTTCTTCAGTATTCCGCCGCGATCCCTGCTCGTGAAAATACCCTGAAGGTTCATCTTCAATTCCTCGGGATTGTCCGACGCCCAGATTGCCGTCTCCTCGTCGATCATGTGGCGGCGGACCAAATCCGCGAGGCTTCGGTTGAAGTTCTGCATACCTTCATCAATGCCGGCGGAAATGGCCGTGGGGATTTGGCGAATCTCGTTGTCACGAATCAACAGGGCAACGCCGGGATTGTTAAACATGACTTCGACCGCGGGCACCCGCCCCTTCCCGCCCGCCATTGGCAGCAGCCGTTGTGACACGACGGCCTGCAATTGCAGCGCGAGTTGCGAGCGAATCTGGTCCTGCTGGTTCGAAGGGAACAAGTCGAGGATGCGGTCGATCGTCATCATCACATTGGTCGTATGCAGGGTGCTCAATACAAGGTGGCCCGTTTCCGCGGCGCCGATGCACGTCTGAAACGTTTCGACGTCGCGCATTTCGCCGATGAGGATTACGTTTGGGTCCTCGCGCATCATCGCGCGCAACCCGGTCTTGAAGTCTTTCGTGTCGATCGACACTTCTCGCTGGCATACGCTGCACTTCCTGTCCGCGTGCAGGTACTCGATCGGGTCCTCGAGTGTGACGATATGCCCTTCGCGCTCTTCGTTGATTCGGTCGAGGATGGCGGCAAGCGTCGTCGATTTGCCGCTGCTCGTCGTGCCGGTGATTAGTACCAGTCCGCGCGGCAGAGACACGATGCGTTCCATCGCCTTGATCGGCAGATTGAGTTCGCTGAACGTCGGTATCTTCGATTTCACATAGCGCAGCACGACCGCAATCGTTCCCCGCTGCCGGAAGCAATTCACGCGGTAGCGCCCGACGCCCGGCATCGTGAGCGCGTGGTCCGCGTCGCCGGTGTGGAGAAATCGCTCGCGGCCTTCGGCGCCGAGAATCGTATCGAGGATACGCATCAAATCGTCGCGCGTGAGCGTGTCGAACTTGGTGAACCGCAACACGCCATCCACGCGAGTGGCCGGCGGGCGGCCCATTTTCAGGTGAATGTCGGATGCGCCTTGTTCAAGCGCGTATGAGAGGATTTTACGTAGCAGCGAATTGTCGGTGGCGGCGTGGCTGGCGTTCGGGTCCATGGCTCCCCCTTTCCGAACACCTCCGCAACGATTATACCACGTGAAATCCTAGGCGATGAGGCCTGGGAGCGTATTGCCGAATACGTCCGTGAGGCGGAAATCGCGGCCTTGATAGGGGAAGGTCAGTTTGAGATGGTCGATTCCCATCAGGTGGAGAATCGTCGCGTTGAAGTCGTGCACGTGGACGGGGTCCCGCGCGACGTTGTAACTAAAGTCGTCCGTCTCCCCATAGACCGTACCCGGCCGCGCGCCTCCCCCGGCCATCCACACGGTATAGCAGCGGCCATGGTGGTCGCGCCCGTAGGTTTCCTTTTGCAGGCCGCCTTGGCTATACACGGTGCGGCCAAACTCGCCGCCCCAGATAACGAGCGTATCTTCAAGCATGCCGCGCTGCTTCAAATCCTTAATGAGCGCCGCGCTCGGCTGGTCCGTATCCTGGGCCTGCGTCGAGATATCGCGCGGCAATTCCGCGTGCTGGTCCCACCCGCGATGAAAGAGCTGCACGAACCGCACGCCACGTTCCGCGAGCCGGCGCGCCAGAAGGCAATTTGCCGCGTAGCTGCCGGGACGCCGCACGTCCGGCCCGTACAAGTCGATAATGTGCTGCGGCTCGTTCGAGAAATCGACGAGTTCAGGTACCGACGTCTGCATGCGGTACGCCATTTCGTATTGGGCGATACGCGTTACGATTTCCGGGTCGGCGAATTCTTCGTACTGTTTTTCATTAAGCCGTGCCAGGCCGTCCAGCATGCGCCTCCGCGTGTCCGCGTCCACACCCGGCGGGTTCTTGATGTACAGGACCGGATCGCCCGACGATCGCAGGTTTACACCCTGGTGTTCGGCCGGCAGGAAGCCCGCGCCCCAAATGCGCGGATATAGCGGTTGCATGTTGACGCGCGGGTTGCCCTTCGAGATCAACACGCAGAACGACGGCAAATCGTTGTTCTCGCTGCCGAGCCCGTAGCTAAGCCACGCGCCCATGCTTGGACGCCCCGCGAGTTGCGCGCCCGTCGTAATGTACGTCGTCGCGGGATCGTGGTTGATCGCCTCTGTCGTCAGCGAGTTGATGACGCACATTTCGTCCGCGATGGACGCCATGTGCGGGATGATTTCGCTGAACCACGCGCCGCCGGGACCGTGTTGCGCAAACTTGAACTTGGACGCGACGACCGGAAAACTCTTCTGCTCGGAGGTCATCGTCGTGAGCCGCTGATTACCGCGCACGGACGGGGGCAACTCGGAACCGTGGCCCGCCTGCACGGTCGGCTTGAAATCGAATAGATCGAGTTGTGACGGTCCGCCGGATTGGAACAGGTAGATGATCCGCTTCGCTTTCGGCGCGAAGTGCGGAGAACCGATTGCGTGCTGCGCACCGCGCGCTTCGGCAAACATCGACGGACTTAACAGCGATCCCAACGCCGCCGTCCCAATGCCACACGCGCACCGCCCAAAAAACTGGCGGCGGGTGTGCATGACAGCGTTTTCGCCCAAGGGATTCATAGTACCTGCGGAGACCCTTCCACCTACCCTTTCGTCACCGTTTCGTCCAGATTCAAGATCATGCTCGCGATAGTCGTGTACGCGGCCAGTTCCGCGGCATCGAGCGTTTCGTCGCGCTTCGCTTCGCCGACGGAGAGCAACTCGAGCGCGGCGTCCGGCTTCGCGCGATATGTCTCGAGTTGCCTCGTGAACGTATCGACGAGCACCGTGCACTCCTCGCCCGCGGGCTTCCGCGCGGTCGCGAGCTGGAACGCGTAACTCATGCGCTCGAGCGGGTCCGGCCCCGCCTCTTTCATCATGCGTTCCGCGAGCATTCGCGACGCCTCGACGAACTGCGGATCGTTGAGCAGTGCGAGCGCCTGGAGCGGCGTATTCGTGCGCGCGCGCCGCGCCGTACACACCTCGCGGCTTGGCGCGTCGAAGATGAGCATCGACGGCGGCGGCGATTGGCGCTTCCAGAACGTGTACATGCTGCGCCGATACAACGCATCGCCGTGGTCCTGCTCGAAGTATTGGGCGGTATACGTCTTGTCGCCGTACGACACTTCTTCCCAGATGCCCTTCGGCTGATACGGTTTCACGCTCGGCCCGCCAATCGTTGGCACGAGCAGTCCGCTAACGGCGAGCGCGTTGTCGCGCACTATTTCGGCGTCCATGCGATAGCGCGGCCCGCGCGCAAGCAATCGGTTTTCGGGGTCCCGTTCGTTCAACTCCGGCGTAGACTTCGCAGACTGACGATAGGTCGCCGAAGTGACGATGAGCTTCTGCATCGCCTTCACGTCCCACCCGCTGCGGATGAACTCGAGTGCAAGCCAGTCCAACAGCTCTGGATGTGACGGCCATTCGCCCTGCACGCCGAAATCTTCCGTCGTCTTGACAAGCCCATCGCCGAAGTAATGTTGCCAATAGCGGTTCACCGTGACGCGCGCCGTGAGCGGGTGCGTTGGATCGACCAGCCATTTCGCAAGACCGAGCCGGTTCGCGGTGGTCTCCGCCGGCATGGGCGCAAGCGTCGTGAACACTGCGGGCTGCACTGTCTCTCCCGGCTGGTCGTATTGACCGCGCTTCAACATGAAAGTTTCGCGCGGCGTCTCGAGTTCCGCCATCACCATCGTCGTGGGCACGTCTTTTTCAATCGTCGCTTTCTTCTGGTTGAGGGCCGCGAGGTCCGCCTGGAGTGCGGGCCACTCGGACCAGTTCCGCGCGCGGAAATACTCCTGCAACGACGCCAACTGACCGTCCGTCCTCGCGGTCTCCGGCGCGATGAGGATTTGTTCGATCGAGATCGGAATATCGCCGACGGTTTCGTCTGTCTTTCGGAACGCGAACTGATAGGCATTACCGTAGTTCACGACTTTCATCAGCACGCGGTTCTCGCCTTCGACGAGGTTTGCAGTGACGATGTCCTGGTCGGCCTTCAGTGCGCGCTGTACGTTCTGATCCAGAACAACCTGTTCGTTGACCCAAATCTTGACGGCATCGTTCGTGCCCACGCCAAACGATATTGTCCGCGCGCTCCGCGCGGTAATGGTGCGGTAAAGGTACGTCGCCGCCACGTTGCCGCTCAGGTCGTGCGCTTCGCCATCCTTGAGGCCCGGCATCAACACCCACTTCGCGCGCTGATCGTCATAGGTTGCCGTTAAGTCGACGCCCTTTTCCGGATCGTACGCGGTCTCGTACGCGGTCTTGCCATCTTCCGCCACATACGGGCCGTTCACGTACCATGGGCCGAAGTCCGCCGGCGCCATGGACTGATCTTTTGTCAGTGAAAGCCGAAAGCGGCCGATGTTGTGTCCGGCGAACTTCGATTCCTGTTTTAGCCGAAACCGCAGCACCGATCCGCCCGCGTACCCGTACGGCCGCGACGTCGCGAAAACCGCCGTGCGCGCTTCTTTCTTCGCCTCGCCGTCGACGGACCAGCCGGTCTCTGGATTACCGTCTATCGCTTTTGCCACCTCGAAAGTTGACTGTGAAAAGTCCGCGTTGGCCGCGGCGAGCAGCACCCGGTCGAATTTTTCTGGATCGGACGCCGCCGCGATTTCGACCTCGAACTCGGTCAGTACAAAGTTAGAATTCTCCGCGCGGCCCGCACCTTTGCCCGGCAAGGTGTCGTCCTTCATTGCTTCGAGCCGGATGGCGGTGAAGTCCGTCACGTCGGTAGGCACAACGAACTCGTACGTGTCCTTCTCCGGGTTCGTCCCTTCGGCGAGGACCGACCGGTCGTATTGCTCCTTCAGCGTCGCGCCCCCGGTCGAAGTTACCGTCGCGGGATCGAGGACCTGCCAACGGGCGCGCACCTTCTCCCCCGCGCCTTTTTCCCATTCGGCCTGTGCCGCGTCAATCTCGGGAACGGGCCTCCGCAAGTTCGCGAGTGCGGCGTCCACTTCAATTTGCACCGCGTCCAACGCAACTTTCTGATCGGGCAGCGGCGCTTTAATGTGCGGAACCGCGTTGCCTTTGTTACCGTCGGACCCTTGCTCCGGCACCGAATTGAACAGGCCGAAGAACTGGTAAAAGTCTTTCATCGTGAACGGATCGAACTTGTGATCGTGACACTGCGCGCACCCGACCGTCAGGCCCATCCACACCGTGCCCGTCGTGTTCACGCGATCGACGACATACGCAACGCGATACTCTTCGGGTATGACGCCGCCTTCGAACGTAATCATGTGGTTGCGGTTGAATCCGGTCGCGATGCGTTGTTCGAGCGTGGGGTTCGGCAACAGGTCGCCCGCAAGCTGCTCGATGGTGAATTGGTCGAACGGCTGGTTTCGGTTGTACGCGTCGATCACCCAGTCGCGCCAACGCCACATGTACCGCTCGTTGTCCACATGATACCCATTCGTGTCCGCGTAGCGGCTCACATCGAGCCAGTAGCGCGCCATCTGCTCGCCGTAGTGCGGCGACGCGAGAATGCGGTCCACCGCCTTCTCGTATGCGTCCGGACTTGTGTCACTCAGGAATTGCTCGATTTCGCTCGGTGTCGGCGGCAGTCCGGTGAGGTCCAGCGTCGCCCGGCGGATCAACGTGGTCTTGTCCGCCTCCAACGCCGGCTCGAGCCCCTCGCGTTCGAGGCGCGCAACTATGAAATTGTCAATTGGGTTTCGCACCCAGTCCTTGTGCTCGACCGCGGGCACTTCATGCGCCACCGGCGGCACAAAGGCCCAGTGCTTCTCCATCTTGCCGCCCTGCTCAACCCACTTCTTGAGCAAGTCCACTTGCTTGGATGTCAGCGTCTTCCCAAAGCTTTCCGGCGGCATGCGGTCGGCGGCGTCGCTCGCGGTAACCCGGGCCACTAGTTCACTCGCCGACACGTCGCCGGGCACAACGGCCGTCTTGCCCGATTTGCCCGCCCTGTACGCGCTTTCGCCCTCATCAAAGCGCAGGTCCGCTTTCCGCTCCTTGTCGTCCGGCCCGTGGCACGCGAAACAATTGTTTGAGAGGATCGGGCGGATGTCCCGGTTAAAGTTCACGCGATCGGTGTCGTTCACAGCCGGGAGCGCTGCCACTTTCGCTTCGCCGGCTGGGGCAGGTTCTGGCTTCGATTGTTCGGGTGCGGGTGATTCGGTTTTGTCGTTCAGCGCACCGACAAGTTCCAACGCGCGCTCGTAAACCGCCAGTCTATCTGACAATTCCTTTTGCTGCTTGCGCGCTTCATCCAGTTTTTGTTGGAGGGCGGGTAGCGCGGAGTTGCTGTCTTCGGCTTCCTTCTTTGCGGCGTCGAGCTGCGCGGTCAGGTCCTTGACTTTTGCGTCAAGCTCCCCCGCTTTCTTGGAAGCCGCCTCCGCTTCGGCAGCGGCCGCATCCAGCGGGCCCTGCGAGTCCATGACCTGCTTGCGGATATCCTCAAGCCCCTGCTTCAGCGCCTCCTCCGCTTTCGACCGGGAGGCCGGGTCCGCTTCGAGCTTCTTCAGCAGCTCGACAATGGAATCGACCGACGGCGGTGCCGCTGCTTGAGCGGATGGCGGGTCGTCCGCCGCCGCGCCAAGATTGGCGCATAAACACAGACACGCGACAGAGTAGCAGCGCAAGAGCATCCTTCACATTCCTCCTGCGTACCATGATTCCAAAGCAGCGCCGAAAGGTCAATAGAAAATACAGGATTTCCTGTCTCGGCCTGCCGCCGGCACCCGGGACCCGGGAGCAACAACGACGCGCCGCAGGCAGTCGAGTGGCGCGAATGCAGATGGGAATAAACAACGCGGGCGGGACGATTGGTTTCGAGTCCAATCGTCCCGCCCCAATTCCTAAGAAGCGGCCTGCGAACTAGGAGGCAGCCTCTTCTTCGCACAGAGTCTCGACGAAGTCCAAAATCCGGGCGAAGATGTCGCCGATGTACGGGATTTCGGTCAGCGGTCCAAGAATCTGGCTCAGAAGGTCACACAGTGCGGATGGAAGCATTTGACGTTTCTCCTCTTCTCGTTTCCACCTATTTCGATTGGCCCCATGCCAACAGGGAATGCCAGTCAACTCTTGACTAACTTCCACTTCTTAACATATTACCACAAACCCCCGGTATCGTTACAAGCAAAAAAATTCTGAATTAATCGAATTAATTGACTATTTTGCGTAGTCTAAAACTCCAATGGCCCTGTCTCGCCGGGCCGTACTATGCAAGTCCCAATAAAACACTTTACAAAATGCCGAATCTGGCTTTCAAGCCGGGCTTCGGCCAGGCAGGCCGGGTTGCCACGAAACGTCGCCGCCCCAAGGTACGTGGTTGCCCTCCGGCGCGGTTCCAAAGTAAAGTATCGGCGTTGAGGGGATCCCGGGGCATGCGCTTTCCAATTCTTACAGTTCTGACTATCTTGGCCGCGATCACGAGCTGCTCGCCCACTCCTGGTGAGCCGGCAGCGGGCGCAGTGGGGGAGCCGCCGCCACCGGCCTCGGCATCGAAGACCGTTGGCGCGTCGCTCCTCACGCAGGGACACCAGTTCTATCGAGACCTCGTCGCGGCAATGGAAACCGAAGCAAAGAAACAAGGGTATTCGCTGCGCATCCAGTACGCCGAGTTCCAGAGTCCCAAGCAAATCAACCAGATCGAAACCTTCGTCCAGCAGGGCGTGGATGCGCTCATCGTCGCGCCCTGTGATTCGGCGGGCATCGCGCCAACGATTAACGATGCCGCGTCCAAGGGTATCCCCGTATTTACCGCGGACATCGCGGCACACAACGCAAATGTCACGTCGCACATTGCGTCCGATAATGTGCTCGGCGGAAAGCTCATCGGCGAGTACCTTGCGAAGCTCCTGAACGGCAAAGGCAATGTCGCGATTATCGACAACGCCGAAGTCGCGTCCGTTCAAGAGCGCGTCGCCGGTTTCGAGGAAGCGATCAAGGGATATCCCGAAATCAAGATCGTGCAGAAAGCGCCGGGTTACGGGCGCCGCGACAAGGCCATGCGCGCTGCGCAGGACGTTATCCAGGCGCAGTCCGATCTGAACGCGATATTTGGAATCAACGACGATTCCGCCCTTGGGGCGCTCGCCGCGCTCGAATCCGCGGGCATGCAGGATAAGGTCATTATTGTCGGCTACGACGGCACGCCGGAAGCGCGTGATGTCATTCGGTCGGGTAGGGCGCTGAAGGCCGATACCGTGCAACACCCGGAAGAAATCGGCAGAATCACCATCCAGACGATCGCCGATCATTTCGCGGGAAAGCCCGTGCCCAAAATCGTTCCGGTGCGCGTGGACATCATTGACAAGGCGTCGCTCGACGCGGAGCAGAAATAATGACCGAATTTGTTCTCGAAATGCGCGATGTGACCAAGCGGTTTCCGGGCGTCGTCGCGGTCAAGAACGGCAACCTCGATCTGCGCCCGGGCGAAGTGCATTGCCTCGTCGGCGAAAATGGCGCGGGCAAATCGACGCTGATGAAAATTCTCTCCGGCGCGCAACCGCTCGACTCCGGCACGATTCGACTGTCCGGCGAAGAAGTACACATCCATTCGCCGCACCACGCGCAGCAGCTTGGAATAAGCATGATCTACCAGGAATTTAACCTTAGCCCGTACTTGAGCGTCGCAGAGAACATTTTCCTGGGCCGAGAGCCCCGCATTCCGAAAACCCCGTTCATCAATTGGAAGAAGATGTATGCAGACGCGCGAGAGATTCTCGGGCGCATCCGCGTGAAACTCGATGTCCGCAAACCGGTGAACGAGTGCAGCGTCGCGCAGCAGCAGATGGTCGAAATCGCCAAGGCGATTTCGTTCAATTCGAAGATCATCGTAATGGACGAGCCGTCGGCCACATTGACCGACCACGAGCTCGAAGCGCTGTTCGAACTCATCAAGGAACTTAAGCGCCAGGACATCGGGATGATCTACATCTCGCACCGGCTCGAGGAGATTTTCGCAATCGGCGATCGCGTCACCGTAATGCGGGACGGCGAGTACATTGCCACGAAACCGGTGACCGACGTCTCGCGCGAGCACATCATCCGCATGATGGTCGGGCGCGAACTGACGCACGAGTTTCCGAAGGAAGTGTTCGAACGCGGCAAGGAACGGTTGCGCGTCGAAAGCCTGTCGCGCAAGGGTGCGTTCAACAACGTGAGCTTCAGCCTGCACGAAGGCGAGATTGTTGGCCTGACCGGCCTTGTCGGCGCGGGCCGGACCGAAGTCGCCCGCGCGGTCTTCGGCGCGGACGCGATCGATGCCGGCACAATTACGCTCGACGGCAAGACGATTACCGTGAAATCGCCGCAGGACGCCATTCGGCAAGGCATCGGACTGCTAACCGAGGACCGCAAAAACCAAGGATTGATCCTCGGCATGTCCGTGCGCGAAAACACGACACTCGCGAACTTGCGGTCCCTCGTGAAGTGGCTGTTCGTGAACCGCGCAAAAGAAAAGCAAATTACGGGCTCTTTTGTGAAGGAACTGCAAATCAAGACGCCGACCATCGAGCAGACCGCGCAGAACCTCAGCGGCGGGAATCAACAGAAGGTCGTACTCGCGAAATGGTTGTTTACCGAGTCGAAGATTCTAATCTTCGACGAGCCGACCCGCGGCATCGACGTAGGCGCGAAAGTCGAAATCTACAAGCTCATGAACGAGCTCGTGCGCAAGGGCGTCTGCATTCTCATGATTTCCAGCGAACTGCCGGAAGTCCTCGGCATGTGCGATCGCATTCTCGTGATGCACGAGGGGCACATCGCGGGCGAACTTTCGCGGGCGGACGCCACGCAGGAGCGTGTCATGCACCTCGCGACGGGGCAGCGCCTTGCAGACGTCGCGTAATCCCGCGCGCGCCTTTCTCCTTTCGTACGGTTTCCTGATCGCCGCGCTGGTCCTCGAATGCGTTGCCTTTGAGTTGCTCGCGCGCAGACAAGGCATCAAACCGTTCCTCTCCATTGACACGCTGCTCCTCGTCCTCAACCAATCCGCCATCTACGGTGTTGCTTCCGTCGGCATGACCTTCGTCATCGTCAGCGGCGGCATCGATCTCTCCGTCGGATCGCTCATCGCGTTCGCGGGCGTGGTCTGCGCATCGGTAACCAAACAACTCGGCGCGGGCTGGGACGCGATGCTCGTAGGCTGGTGCGTGGCGCTCGCCGCCGGTGCCGCGGCAGGCAGCGTTTCCGCACTCTTCATCACGAAATTCCAGATACCCCCGTTCATCGCCACGCTCGCGGGGATGAGTACGATCCGCGGACTTGGTTTTCTTATTGTCCAGGGAAAGCCCGTGTTCGACGTTCCGGAGCGCTACACTTTTCTCGGCCGCCACATGATCGCGGGGACCATTCCGATTGGCGTTCTGATCCTCCTCGCGATATTCGTTGCGGGCGCCGTATTGCTCAATCAGACCCGGTTTGGCCGGCACGTCCGCGCGATCGGCGGTTCGGAAGAATCGGCGCGCTTGAGCGGCGTGCCCATCGACCGCGTGAAATGGGCCGTCTACTGCATGTCCGGCGTGTTCGCGTCGCTCGCGGGCCTCATGCTCTCTTCAAAAATGAAAAGCGGCGACCCCACCGTGGGCGTCGGCGACGAACTGCAGGTTATCGCCGCCGTTGTCGTCGGCGGCACCAGCCTCGCCGGCGGACGCGGCACCATCGCCGGCACCTTCCTCGGCCTGCTCATCATCGCCGTCCTCGCCACAGGCCTAACATGGATAGGCATGGAAAGTTTCGGGCAGCAGGTAATTCTGGGAATTGTGATTCTTGCGGCAGTGCTGCTCGATCGACTGAAGCGGACATAGAGTTTCCGATCGGGGAATGTGCCGTCCACGCTCCCGAAAGCTGACACTCGCTCCTGATTCCTCTTGCGAGGTCTGATATGACTTATCTATGATTGCGATCCGCCCGGGAGAGTGGAGACGCGACTATGTCTTTTCCTGAACCGCCGGCGCTTGGCAGAATTCCGCGGCCGTCCGATACGGGGCTGGCCGTCGCGAGCCTGATTCTCGGCCTCGTGTCGATTCCCACAGCGCCCTGCCTGGTAGGCGGAATCCTCGCAATCGCGGGCGTCGTAACGGGCGCCGTCTCGCTGTCGAAAAACGCGGAAGGGCGCCCCATGGCCATTATCGGCTGCGTCTTGTCGGTGATCGGACTGCTTTCCACGGCCGCTGCTGTGATCGTTGGGTTTCAATTTGCTACGAAGGCGTTCGACGAGATGGGCCAAATCGCGCTGAAGGAGGACCATGCAGAATTGGTCGGGGTCCGAGCGCCCCAGCTTGAGCTTCAAACACTCGAAGGCGAGTCGATTGCACTCGCCGGCCTGAAGGGCAAACGAGTTGTCATTGACGTTTTTCGTTCGGGGGACCCCGATTGCGAAGAACAAGTCAAAAGCCTTAACGCACTCTTCGCGGATGTAAGCCCGGACCAAGTAGTAATTCTGGGGATCGCCGCCAAAAGACAAAGTGATATGGAGGCATTTGGCGACAGCCGGCCGAAATACAAGGTCGCTGTCCTCGAAAGGCTGCCGTGGCCATTCGATGAAACCATCTGGTACCCCACAACGTTTTTCATCGACCGCAATGGAGTAATTGACGCGGTAACGGTCGACAACCAGCCGGTGGAAACACTTCGCCAGCTTGCCACCGCGCCCGATTACACCGATGCGCCCGCCGAAGTTTCACCGGCAGTCGAAGTAACGCTCGATCCGGCGGACGGTACCCTGCAATTCTCGCAAGCATGGTCGATTCGATTCGACAATCCGCAGGCAATGTGCGTTGCTGACTGGAACGCCGACGGATTCTCAGACGCACTGATCGTCGATCACGATCCCGCGCTTCATGTCGTCGACGAGAACGGCGCAGAAATTGCCGCGGTTCCCCTGCCCGAGGGGTTCCAAACCGTCACCGAGATCGAGGCCGGAGTTCATAAAGACCATGGACTGCGGCTGCTCGGGCTGTCTCGGTGGGGCAACGCCGTACACGTTTCGGACTCCAGCGGCAACGAAGTGTGGAAATACAAATCGATGTGGGGAATCAACGGCGCGCATTGGGGCGACTTGGACGGCGACGGCAGCGACGAGATGATCGTGGGAATGAATGGCTTCAGTGGTTTGCACGCCGTAAGTTCGGAGGGAAAACGGCTGTGGACCGTTCGGTCCATCGGGAATGTTTGGACGCAGGCGGTGATTGGCGCCACAGCCTCGAATCCCGCCCGGGTTTTTGCAACCGAGGCGGGAGGTCAGGTGTACGTATATGACAACAGGGGGAACACGATTCGCGCGATCCGGCCGAGGGGACACTACTACGCGACTATGTCCGCGACGGTGGTCGACAGCACCGAACGAGTGCAGATACTCGCGATCGGAGACGAATTGGGCAACTCGGGCGCAAAAGCGCTTGCGTTCAACGAACGAGGGCTCGTCGCGTGGTCAACGCCAATACATACAGGCAGGGACGCGATGCGCAGTCAGGTATTTGCGTCGGGCGACGCCGATGGGGATGGGGAACAAGATTGGATACTGAAAAGCCCGGGGCAGGGATTGATCGTCGTTTCGAGCGACGGGCAGGCCAAAGGGACGCTCCCGTTCCAAGGCAGACTTCTCGGTTTTGGCGTGCTGAACGGAAAAGAGAACCATGCCTTAATCGTCACGCTCGCGTCGGATGAACTCACGGCATACCGTGTTGAGCTTACGCCCGAGTCCGCGGCGGCGGAACGTGAGGGCGCAGAGTAAGCCTTGGCCGCGTCACGTTTTTCGGATACCACGTCCTCGGGCGCGCCGCGCGAAAAGCGAGGAACTGCCTTCAGTAGGGTTTGCGCGGCGATTCTCATCTGGCTGCGCGTGGTCCTTAGTCCCGGCTGGTACTCTACGTTTGCGTACTATGGACACACGGGAAGCACGAGCACGACAAACGGTACGAATTTCAGACTCACGACACTAGCGCCCGACTTGGTTAAGTGCGCTTTCCATTCGCGAAAGCACCATATCCACGGCTTCGTATCCCGCAATCAGTGGAAGTTTTGTAAGGGCGCTGGGCGGGCACCCCGCCTTGTAAGTTTGCACGCTGACGTCCAGCCCTGCCCCGCTCAGCAACTCGGCAAACTTCTTCGCTGACGCCAGATCGTGAAAGTAGACGCCCGCGAGGTGACGGCGGCCCTCGATCGCGGCGACGACACGCTTGTGCTTGTCTCCAAGTTTGCGCAGCCTCGACTCGTAATACTCCCCGACGGCGGAGGTAACCCTCGCGTTCGCTTGCGCCCAGCGCATCGTAATGAGATACGCGAGCGATGCGAGTTCTTCCTGACCGTTCGTGACTAACGCCCCGAACTGCGGCAGGTTGTCATATTCGCTATTGAACAGAATGCGCGACGCGCAATACTCGCCGCCCGGGAAGCCCTTCCCCACCGCCACAAACGTCGGCTTTACGCCGTACTCCCGATAGAGAAACATCTCCGGGCTCCACACGCCCGTCTGTATCTCGTCAACTACGGTCGGGACATCGTGCTTCTTGCACAGCGCGTACATGCGCCGCACAAACCTCGGATCGAGCGTTTTGCCGGCGTAGTTCATCAACACGATCTCGTGAAACAACCCCGCGATCTTGTACTTCCCCCGATCGAACTCGTCAAACACCCATTCAAGCTCGACGGTGTGATTGGGCCGCACGCCGCGCACGGCGAACAATCCGCGTCTCTCCAAACCCTCCCGCATATCGCGCCACATGCCGCGCATAATCTGCGTCATCATTGTCGTGCCGTGGTAATTCGCCTCAATACCGCCTTCAAAGTCGCCGATCACCACGATGACCGGCGTGCGCCCCCCGTACCTCGGCTTATGCGAGTCGGCCTGCGGCTTGTAGAACCGCGCGAGAATCATTTTCAGCGCCGCCTCCGCCGCGAGGCTGCCGGTTTCGAGGTTGAGCACGCGGTTCGGCGACGACGGTTTCTTCGCGCGCAGCAACCGCGTAAACGCCGCGCGGCTCGTACCGTCTTGCCCCGCCGCGGCGCGCACCAATTCCTCCTCCAATAACCGCGTGATGTGGCCTCGCGTGTTGTTGTGCGTTGCGTTCGGAATGCCCAGTTGCCGGGCGATATCAATCAGTTTGTATCCGGGAAACGAATGCCCGAGCGGCGCGTGGTAATGCTCGCTTTTCGCGATGAAGTGCAGCGATCCGCTCTCGCCGACGCGGTAGTATCCGAAACCCGCCAATGGCGCGTGCGCGACCTTCGTTACCGGCTGGAAGCCGCGAGTGCCCGCGCCGGTTGCGCTCCGGTCCAGCGTGCGCGACACCGCGCGGCCCACTCGAGGGAGCAGTTCCAGCAAACGTTCCTGCATCTCCCGTGGAAAGAAACTGATGCGCCGCGTCGCCAGCGCGCGCAGCGATTGTGGCGGGTCTTCGGTCAACGCCGCTCGCGCCGCCGTCACCGCGTTCACGTAATCCGGGCCGACAATATCGGCCAGGCTCAATCGGACAGGAATGAATTTGGTCGTGCGCGACTGCATGAGAAGCTCTCCCCCATCCGCAATCTTACCCCGCCAAACGCCGGAGATCGAATCGCGTCAATCGCGACTTGGCTTCAGTCGTACGCTCCTTTGCGCAGGTTATGGCGAATCGTCAGTAAGTCCCGCATCGTTGGAAACGCATCGCGCACCATGCGTACGCGCGTGTCCGGGCTGTTAATCCAACGCACGGGCATTTCCACAATTCGCAGGCCGTGGCGCTGCGCGATGCAGAGCAATTCGACGTCAAAGCTGAACCGATCGAGCGTTTGGCGCGTAAAACAGATTTCCGTTGAACGCGCGGTGAACGCCTTGAACCCGCATTGCGTATCGCGCATGCGAGTCAGCCCCAACGCGAGAAGCAACACATTAAAGAGACGCCCAACGTGTTCTCGGACCCAACGCTGGTGCACGAGGACGTTCGCGCCCTGCACCATGCGGGAACCAATCACTATGTCCGCGCCACCGTCAATAAACGGAATCGCCTTGTCTAGTTCGTCAATCGGAGTCGATCCGTCCGCGTCGAAGAACAACCGGATGTCACCCTTCGCCGCGAGCATGCCCGTGCGCACCGCGTATCCTTTTCCACGGTTCTCGCGATACGAGATAACCTGCACCGCCGGGAAACCCGCACGCACGATCTCGGCGGTGGCATCCGCGCTGCCATCGTCTACGACGATGATTTCGGACGCGTGCGATTGCCTGACGAGATACGCGTGGATGTCGATCAACGTCGCGCCGATGCGCGCCGCTTCGTTGTACGCGGGAATGACAATCGATAGGCGCGGGACGGCCGTCAATCGGCCCTGCCCCGTATGTACTTCCGCCGCGTCCGCCATCATTCCTGAATCGGCTGAATCCAAATATTTCGGTATTCGACCGGATCGCCGTGGTGTTGCAGCAGTAGCGGGCCGGTCGGCGCTTCGACCTCGCTTACGCCGCCGGGTGTCGCATTCGGCAGCTTAAGGCGGTCGTGGACCAGTACTCCGTTGTGTAAGGCCGTCAGTTCCGCGTCCGACGTCTTCTTGCCTTGCGCGTCGAACTTTGGCGCGTGAAACTCGATGTCGTACGTTTGCACTGTCAGCGGTGGAAGTACGGCATCCGCCAGCGGCGCCGCGATTTTGTAGATGCCGCCGCATAAATTGTTCTGCGGCGCCGCGCCAAAACTGTCGAGCACCTGAATCTCGTACCGCCCCTGCACGTAAACGCCGCTGTTTCCGCGCGCCTGGCTGCCCACGCCTTCGTTCGGCATATACGGCGTAACGAACTCTAAGTGGATTTTGCAGCTACCGAACTCCTGCGTCGTGATCAATCGCGGATTGGAAACCTGCATGCCGCCCTCCGCCGTGCGCCCCCATTTCGGCGGATCGGCGATCCACGCATCGAGTTCTTTTCCCGGCGCCAACAACACGATCGCACCCTCCGGCGGCGCAGCCCCGAGCGATGGCGGCTTCACTTGGACGCGCTTCAACTCGAAGGCGGCAGGAGCGCCCGACTTCCTGCTAGGCTTAATCGTACCCTTCTTGCTCTCCCGTCCCGGAGTAAGCTCTCCCCTCATCGTCCCTTCGTTTGCCGTCGCGGTGACAAAGTACTCGCCATCAAGCGATACGACGCCGGTGAACGCGAACGTCTTGTCCTGATTATCGTCTGAAATCTTTCCCTCACCGTCCACCGTGTCTTTATCGAACACGGTCAGGACACCGTCCCACATGCCGGACTTGACTCCCCATATCTTCGCCTTGAGGGTTCTGGATTCCCAGCCCGGCGTCGTAAACTTGCCCTCCCAGATTCCCATCACGCCGTCGTCGTCCGCAGCGATGGCCTGCGTAATCGGCAACGACGCAAATAACACCAGTAGACGTAGAATGCATCTCATTGGATTGCACCTCATATTCCGTTCTTGCGTCCCCCGCACGGTCGAGAAACACCCGAAGTCGAGATTGTATCAGTCGAACGGAACCGACATAAACCGCCGGACAGCTTACTCGGAACTGCTCGGGGTATCGGGCTTGCGAAGCACGAACCGCACGTAGTGCGCGTCGCCCGATTCAAAGGCGCAATACAACGGCGACCCTTTTACGGCGGCAAACATCTCGAACATCTGCATGCGCCGCTTGTGGACCCTTGCCTCAATAAATGCGCGCTTTCGCTCGTCGTCCGCATCCAAGGCCAGCATCACGCCAGGGTTGAGACACTCCTCCTCTATCATCTCGAACCCGGGCCGCAACAAGTCTTCACGCAATGCATCGATCAGACCGGCATGCCGAAAATCCGCGAAAAGCATGTGCCCGCCAGGACGCAATACGCGGAACGAATGCGACACAAAACCGCGCATGTTCACGTAGCAATGCGAAGACTCGACGTTCACTATGGCGTCGAACGATCCGTCGGACTGCTTCAGGCGTTCGGCGGAGCCGACGGAAAATGTCAGGCAGGGCCGCTTCCAGTACGCCGAGCAGAACGCCACGGACGACGGACAGAAATCCATGCCGTGAACCAGGCGCGGCCCCAGGTATTTGGCAATGTACGCCGCGCCGCCGCCGCGCCCGCACCCCACTTCCAGCACGTCCTTATCGCGCAAGTCCACGCCGGACACCACGCGATGGTAGAGTTGCAGCGCATGGCGGTCGGGTTCGTCTTCCGAGTCGAGCGGCATGGATGGCGCGCGCGTTTCCGGATCTATCCAGCCGTAGTTCATCAACCGGACTTCGTGATCCCGAGCGTCGATGGTATTGATGTAGTGATACTGCGCGAGCGCCGTGATTCGCTTGGACATGCCGGCGAGTCGCCATGCAATTCTTGTGCGCTCTCGCTTCGCCCACTCGCGAAATCCGGCCATGCTTCGAGTCACTCTCCGTCGTGTGCCCAGTCGTCGTACAGTTGAAAGAACCGAACAAGCTGCTCCTCCGCCCAGTACCGTGCGCGAAACGGCGTGCCGTGCACGAATCCCACGTGCCCCCCGCGTTCGGTGAACAACGGATGGAGACAGTCGGACAAACTGGCGGTTTCCCGCGGAAGCGTTGAGGCGGGATTGAACGGATCGTCGGCCGCGCTCAGCAGCAGCAGTGGTATTTGCACCTTGTCGAGAAACTGCCCGGAACGCTGCGATCGGTAGTAATGGTCCGCATCGCGAAATCCGTGCAGCACGGCGGTTCCGTAGTTGTCGAACTCGACGAGCTTCCGCGCCGCCCTCACGCGCGCAATGTCGACACATCCGGGATACTGTCGCTCCTTCGCGATTGCCTTGCCAATGAGACCCCGAAGAAAATGGCGCGAATAGAACCCGCCCATGACACGATCGATGTTCGGCCCGGAAACGGTCAGATCGAAAGGCACCGAAACCACCGCCGCCGAGCAAACGTTTGACGGCACCGCGTCCGCCGATTCGCCCAACCATTTGGCCAGCACGTTGCCACCGAGCGAGAACCCGGCGAGATGCACGCGTCGATACGCCGACGCGACACGCGCCGCTACGAATGCAAGGTCCGTCGTCTCGCCGGAATGATACAGGCGTCGCGCTCGGTTCATTTCCCGGCTGCACCCGCGAAACTCCATCGTGACCGCCGTCCAACCGATGGCATGAAGCTTCTGATGCATGCCAAGGATGTACTTCGATTCGGCGCTGCCCTCCAGCCCGTGCAGCAAGAGAACCGCCGGCTTTCCGTCCATGCCGTCCGTGATATGAAGGTCCAGGAAGTCGCCATCGGGTGTGTCGACGCGCTCGATCCGCCGGGAAACGCTCGGCGTGCGCCGGAAAAGCGGCGCCCAGACGGTCTGCGCGTGCGCATTGCGTAACCACACCGGCGCGGTATAGGGGTGCGCGAGCAATGCTTCCATCGCTCGCGCTTTGCGTTCGGATTGGGACACACGAGTGGATGCGCCTCTTTGTAGTGACAGACTGCTCACAGCGGGTCGAGCGTAGCATGTGCCGCCCCGCGTTGCCAGTGGTCGAGCCAAGCAGGTACGATACTTCGGTTCTAACTCGGAGTGTCTACGATGCTCAGTATCTGGATGGGTGACTATACGCATCCTCCGGCGCAACCCTTGCCAGCGGCCGACCGATCCGCGCAGGAAGACGCGCGCGCCCGCGTTCGCGATTTGGAGCATGAAGTCGAGCGGCTCAAATTGCTCAGCCAGGCCCTCTGGGAGTTGCTCCGGGAAAAGTTGCAGGTCAGCGACTCCGACCTTGAAAAGCGCATAAACGAGGTCGACATGCGAGATGGCGTAAAGGACGGCAAGATGACGACCGTGGCGCTGAAATGTCCGACGTGCAGCCGCGTGTCGTCGTCGAAGCATTGGAAGTGCCTGTACTGCGGACAGGAATTTGAGAAGCCCGTGATGGGTTAACCGTACGGGACGTTGTCGCGAAGCCATGGAGTGACAAGGCGGGCACGTGTGTCCTCTTGGTCACTTACGTCTCGTAGTTTCTTTTGCCCCTGACGCTCAGAACATATTCGCTATTCAATAAGGGATACTCATGCTCGATCAAGCCGTCATCCTGAATTCCATGCGCCACATCATCGATCCTGACCTCGGGCGCGACATCGTATCGTTGGGATTCATCAAGAACCTCAAGATCGAGGGCGGCGACGTCAGCTTCACCGTTGAACTTACCACGCACGCCTGTCCCGTGAAGGATTCATTCAGAACGCGCTGCGAAGAGGCCGTGCGCGCGTTGCCGGGCGTCACCTCCGTCACCGTCGCGATGGGCGCGATGGAACGCAAAGAACGCCCCGGCTCGGGCATCAATACGCTCGAGAACGTCAATGCGGTAATCGCCGTCTCCTCGTGCAAAGGCGGCGTCGGCAAATCCACGGTCGCCGCGCACCTCGCGCGCGCGATGGTCCGTGAAGGGCTCAAAGTCGGTCTGCTCGACGCCGACGTGTACGGCCCGTCCGTACCCACGCTTTTCGGCATCCACCAGCCAAACGTCTCGATGCTCAATAACATGATCCAACCAATCGATGTCGAAGGCCTGAAGGTCATGTCGCTCGGTTTTCTACTCGGCGATCAGCCGGCCGTCCTGCGAGGGCCAATCGTCTCCGGTTACATCACCCAGATTCTGCGCCAGACCGGCTGGGGCGAACTCGACTATCTCGTCATCGACATGCCGCCCGGCACCGGTGACATTCAACTCACGATCGTGCAACAAGCATCGCTCGACGGCGCGATTATCGTGACTACACCTCAGGCGCTATCGCTCGTGGACGTCGCGCGCGGTATTCTGATGTTCGAAAAAGTCGCCGTACCCGTGCTCGGCGTCGTCGAGAATATGACTTCGTTCCAATGCCGCGACTGCGGAAGCGTCCATCATCCCTTCGGACGCGGCAAGAGCACGCTGCAGGAACGCTTCGGATTGCAGACGCTTGCCGAACTCCCCATCGTCCCCGGAGTCTCCGACCTCGCGCGGCCCGACGCCGGCGCGGAGATCGAGGAATTGGCGCGGCTTGCGGAAAACGTGCACCGCGCCATCGGCAAGAGCCGCATCGAAACCGAAGCCCGGCCCGAGGTGTCGTACGCGGACGGCTACATCCATATTAAATGGCCCGACGGCGAGGAGGACGACATTCCGCCCTACAACCTGCGCTGCGCCTGTCCCTGCGCCGCATGCGTCGACGAATACACCGGCCAGCCGCTGCTCGATCCAAACTCAATACCCCGCGACATCCAACCCCAATCGATCCAGCCCCTCGGCAACTACGCCGTCTCCATCGCCTGGTCCGACGGCCACTCCTCCGGCATCTTCGCCTGGGATTTCCTGCGTCATTTCGCGCAACGCCTCGCGCAAGCAAACGCATAGCCGGCACGCAGCTTTCCAGTAGCGCCCGGCTTCCGTGTGGGTCCGTCATGAAGAAACGCAAACGAGTGACTATTTGCGGCCTTCGGGTCTTTTGCGTCCTTTACGTCCTTGGCGGCACCCCCGCCCCCTCATACACTGCCTTCGCCTCCGCAACCGCTACGCCCGATCGAATCGGCGCGTCCATGGCGCTCAACACCGCGTCCATTGCCCCCAAGCACGTATACACATTCTTTGAGTTCGACGCATGCCCCATCAGCCCCACGCGCCAGATTTTCCCTGCCATCGCGCCAAGACCCGCGCCAATCTCCAGCGAATAATCCTTCAACAACGCCGCGCGCACAGCCGCTTCGTCGACGCCCTCCGGCACGCTCACCGCGTTCAACTGCGGCAAGCGAAACTCCTCGCGAACCACGAACTCGAGCCCCATCGCCTCGAACCCCGCGCGCAACGCCTGATGGTTGCGCGCATGCCGCGCCCACGCGTTTTCGAGTCCCTCTTCCTGCAAGATTACGAGCGCCTCGTGAAGGCCGTAGAGCAAATTGATTGGCGCCGTGTGATGGTACGCGCGCTTGCCTTCGCCACCCCAGTACGCCATTACTAACTGCAAATCGAGAAACCAACTCTGCACTTTACGGGTGCGCGCCTTGACCTTTTCGATCGCCCGTGCGCCAAAGCTCACCGGCGACAATCCCGGCGAACATGAAAGACACTTCTGCGATCCCGAGTACACCGCGTCTACGCCCCATTCGTCTATCGTCACGGGTATTCCGCCGAGCGACGTCACCGCGTCCATAATCGTCAGCGCGCCGTACTGTTGCGCCAACGCCACAATCGCCTTCGCGTCCGACCGCGCGCCCGTGGACGTTTCCGCGTGCACAAACGCGACGATCTTCGTCTCCGGGTGCGCCTTTAGTGCCGCTTCGACCTTTTCCGGATCGACCGGCTCACCCCACGTGTCCTGCACCATGACGGCGGTGCCGCCGCAGCGCTCGACGTTCTCCTTCATCCGCCCGCCAAACACGCCGTTCTGGCATACCACGACGGTGTCTCCCGGCTCGACGAGATTCACGAAGCAACACTCCATCCCCGCCGACCCCGGGGCCGACACCGCAAATGTCATCTCGTTTTGCGTCTGAAACGCATACTTCAACAACGCCTTCACCTCGTCCATCATCCGAATGAACTCGGGATCGAGGTGCCCCAGCGTGGGACGAGCCATCGCCGCCAACACCCGCGGATTTACATCGGAGGGGCCGGGCCCCATGAGCGTGCGTTGTGGAGGGTGAAAGGAATCAATCATTGGAGAGAATCCAGCTTTCGATCGGGTAACAGGCTACCGTGTTCTTGTACGCGATTTCCCTCGCTGCCGCAAGACCGCGCGCAAGGCTTGATTCACCGAATGATCCGAAGGGAACTCTGCGGCCACGTCGGGACTCAGGATAACGAGATTTGCATGCTTACGGTACTTCTCGAAGTGCATGCCCCGAACGCCCTTGCCAAGGTGTTCGCGTTCGTATTCGTCCCGCATCTCGTCATCTTTAGCCTTCTTCATACAACCGCCTTTCGCGCCGCGTAGCATATCGCGCACTGATTATCCTGGTAAACGGCCCATTCTCGACATGCACTACCGCAAGGAGCAGGCCATCGATCGAGTAGCCAAAAGTAACGTATTGAGCTTCCTTATCCGAGTGTTCCAAATCGGGAAAGGCGACCGCAAACGGATCGCCGAATGCCGATAGCGCCTGATGAAAAGTCACACCATGTTTCGCATAATTTCTGCGCGCCTTTGCCGGATCCCACTCAAACACTATTCGGAAAATCTTCCAATACGCTCAATATCTCTTCGAATGGCGACATCGAGCGGAATCCCATTGACGCGGTGGGCCTCTATTACCCTTTCGTGGACGGCCGCAAAAACTGCCGCAGGTCCCTGACGCTGCCAATATGCGATATCGAAACTCCTATCAAGGTCTTCGATCTTCCCCTTGCGTTCCGTAGCCCGACCGGTACCAGATATCATTGTTTTTCCTCGCATTGCGCTCACCCCGGTACTCGTCATCGGCTCGCGCCAATTATGCGACGAAATCTCACGGCCTTGCACGGTTTTCAACTCATCAACGGCAACGCCCGGCACAAGGCCGGGCGTTGCTTCCCCTCGGACTGCAAGACCAGGGTTGGTCTACACGAGACTCGATCAGTGTTTGCCGTTGCCGCCTTTTTCGAATTGGGCTTCTTCGGTCGAGCCGTCGAGGGCGGTGACCGACGACGCGCCGCCGGAGATGGCTTCCATGATGCGGTCGAAGTAGCCGGTGCCGACAAACTTTTGGTGCGTGGTGGCCATATAGCCGCTGCCTTTTTCGTACTTGAACTCTTTTTCCTGGAACCGCGAGTACGCCGCCATGCCCTCAGTTTTGTAGCTGCGCGCCAGGTTGAACATGCCCAGGTTGAGCGAATGGAACCCGGCAAGGGTGACGAACTGGAATTTGTATCCCATCGCGCCCAACTCGCGCTGGAAGTGCGCAATCGTGCCTTCGTCGAGGTTGCGCTTCCAGTTGAATGACGGCGAGCAGTTGTAACTCAACAGCTTTCCCGGGTATTTCGCATGAATGCCTTCCGCGAACTTCTTCGCCTCCTCGAGATTCGGCGTTGATGTCTCGCACCAGATCATATCCGCATACGGCGCGTACGCGAGACCGCGTGCTATGGCCATGTCCGTGCCGCCCTTGATCGTGTAAAAGCCCTCCGACGTGCGGTCACCGGTGAGGAACGGCCGGTCGCGCGGGTCGATGTCGGACGTGAGCAGCTTCGCCGAGTCCGCATCCGTGCGCGCAACGAGCAGCGTTGGCACGCCGCAGATGTCCGCGGCGAGGCGCGCGGCGATCAACTTCACAATGAATTCCTGCGTGGGCACAAGCACTTTGCCGCCCATGTGACCGCACTTTTTCGCGGACGCAAGCTGGTCCTCGAAATGTACGCCCGCGGCGCCGGCTTCGATCATCGCTTTCATCAGCTCGTGCGCGTTCAGCGGCCCGCCGAATCCGGCCTCGGCGTCTGCGATGATCGGCGCGTACCAGTATGGCCCGTGCTTGCGGCCGTCAAGCACCTGGATTTGGTCCGCGCGGCGCAACGCATTGTTGATCTTGCGCACAACCGCGGGCACGCTGTTACACGGATACAGACTCTGATCGGGATACATCTGGTCCGCGAGGTTGGCGTCCGCCGCAACCTGCCAACCGCTGAGGTAGATCGCCTGCAGCCCGGCTTCGACTTGTTGCACGGCCTGGTTGCCGGACATCGCGCCGAGCGCGGGAATGTATTCCTCGGTGTGGAGCAAATGCCAAAGCCGCTCCGCACCCATTTCCGCGAAGGTGTAGTCAATCTTGACCGTTCCGCGGAACCGCAGTACGTCCTCCGCGGAATACGGACGAACGGTGCCCTTCCAACGCTCGTCGTTTTCCCAACTCCTTCGCAACTCGCGCGCTTCGTCCCGATCAATGTCGTGACGAATCACGCGTTCTTCAAGTGCGACGGCCATTTCCTCGACTGTTCTCATGGTTGCTGCCCTCCTCAGTCCAACTGCTCGTATGCCCGCAAGGTCAAGAATTCTTCCAACTGCTCATTCGCAATGATTTCGTCAAACATGCGCGCGGCCAACTCGTACTTTCCGCCGGAGTACCGCGTATCGCCGACTTCGATGCGAATCTTCTCCAACTCTTCCTTCACAATCTGGCGAAAAAGCTCGATCGTTACTTTGCGCCCGTCGTTCAGCACGCCGCGCGGGTTGTGCACCCATTGCCACACTTGAGCGCGCGAGATTTCCGCCGTCGCCGCGTCTTCCATGAGGTTGTACAACGGTACGCACCCCGTCCCGCGCAGCCACGCTTCCATGTATTGAATGCCCACACTCGCATTTACGCGCAGGCCGTGCTCCGTAATCTGCCCCTCGGGCATGGCAAGCAAGTCCGCCGCGGTCACGTTGACGTCCTCCCGCATGCGATGAATCTGGTTCGGCGTTTTCATCACCTTGTCGAATTCTTCCATCGCGATGGGAACAAGACCGGGGTGCGCGACCCACGTGCCGTCGTGACCGTCCGTGGCCTCGCGCGTCTTGTCCGCGCGCACCTTCGCGAGCGCCGCCTCGTTTGCGGCGGGGTCGTTCTTGATCGGTATCTGCGCCGCCATCCCCCCAATCGCGTGCGCGCCGCGGCGGTGGCACGTCTTGATCGCGAGCAACGAATAGGAGTGCATGAAATGCGTGGTCATCGTGACCTGCGCGCGATCCGGAAACACGCGTGCCGGATGGTTCTTGAACCGCTTGATGCAACTGAAAATGTAGTCCCACCGCCCGCAGTTCAGCCCCGCGGAGTGTTCGCGCAGTTCGTACAGGATTTCGTCCATTTCGAACGCGGCGGGAATTGTCTCGATCAGCACCGTCGCCTTGATCGTACTGCGCGGGATGCCCAGTTCGTCCTGCGCCAGACAAAACACATCGTTCCACAAGCGCGCTTCAAGATGGCTTTCCAGCTTCGGAAGGTAGAAATACGGGCCCGTTCCGCGCGCGATCAGGTTCTTCGCGTTGTGGAAGAAATACAGTCCGAAATCGAAAATGCCTCCGGGCGCCGGCTTCCCGTCGACAATAAAGTGCTTTTCGTTGAGGTGCCAGCCGCGGGGACGAACGAGCAGTGTCGCAATAGTCTCGTTCAGTTTGTAGGATTTGCCCTCGGGGCTGCGGTATGTGATTGTGCGATCAACCGCATCGCGCATGTTGATCTGGCCTTCGATGGTCCCGTCCCACGTGGGCGAGTGGGAGTCCTCGAAATCGGCCATGAACATCTTCGCGCCGCTGTTCAACGCGTTGATGACCATCTTGCGATCGACCGGTCCGGTTATCTCGACGCGTCGGTCCTGCAGGTCCGCGGGCGTCGGCGCGATTGTCCAATCGCCGTCGCGAACGCTATTGGTCTCGGGTAAAAAGTCGGGAAGCTGGCCCGCGTCGAACGCGCGCTGGCGCGAGGCGCGCCGGGCCAACAATTCCTGGCGGCGCGGCTCCGCGAGCCGAACCAGGCGCGCCACGAAACGCAGCGCGTCCGGGGTGAGGATGGATTCGAAGTCCGGCGACAGGGACGCGCGGATGGCGATTCCTTCTTTTTGGAGCAGATTAAGCGACCCGGTAGCGACGGCCATACGAGAATTGCCCTATGTGTTCAGCCCCGCCCTCCGGGGCGCGACAAACTTACCAGTAGGTAGGCTATAAGGCAAGGCAATTGTTTCAATGGTTACTATTGATGAAACTAATAGTCCCGGATTCCCCCGAGCAACGTGCCGCTGCGCGGGACAGGCTCCGTCACGGGCCGTTTCAGCACCGGCCGAACTGGTGGCCAATACTGGCTGGTGAGGCCGTTGTGGGGACAACCCCCGGCGCGACCACTGTTTTCGGTGGTGCGAACCGCTAGTGGTCTGCGTCATTCGAATTTGGCGGTCCCAGTCACGAGAAATGCCGCCCGGCACGGAGACCGGGCGCTACAAACATCAACAAAATCGATTGACGGGAACCGCTAGTCGGCCGTAATGCTGATGTCGTCCACGCTCATGTTCGAGTTACCGTCGCCGGTACAACGGTTCTTGAATTGCACCTTGTGCCGTTGGCCGTCCGCGAACTGATCGAGGTTCTTTTGGACCAACGTGTACGAACTGTAGCCGGTGTTGTTTTCCTTGACCTTGAACACCTTCTGCCCGTCAACGAGCACTGTCAGCGAATCCTTGCCGTCCGGGCTCGAATCGCCGATCCAGAGGTAGAACCGCAGTTTGGCGCTGCCGCCCGACGGGAACTTTACGTTTTGCGTCAACGATCCTTTTTCGACGAACGTGTCCGCGCCGCCGAACCATGCCCAGTACACGCCGGTGCGCGGTAGCGCGGTGCCTTCTCCATCGCCGCAGGGTACTTCGCTTGGGGAGGAAACGATGCAGATCGGCGTGCCGAAGTTCGTGGACTTTTCCTTCCAAAAACCGGAGTTGCGCCCCGCCTCGAAGCTGCCGTCTTCGACCTTGTTGTCACCGGCGACGGCGCCATGGTTTGGCGCGGCGACGAGGACAGCAACCGCGATAAGGGGCAGCACCCAGCGCATGACGTTATTCATTTTCCGGAGGGGCTTCGCGTTCATGTGATACTCCTGATCTGGCCCACTTTAGGGGGCGCGACTTCCGCCGAGCCGGCCGGATGAAGCCCACTCGCCGATCCCATTATGCTAGTGAAACTATACGTGATGTAACGCCCAATGGGCAAACCCGGTTTTTCCGGGCGGGAGCCGACCATGCCGTCGCCGAACGTTCGCTATAAACACAACCGGCTTCTACAGTTACGCGGATTCTGCCACGCCGCCCGAACGGGCAGCATGTCAAAGGCCGCCGAGAAACTATACCTATCGCAACCGTCTGTATCACTCCAGGTCCAGGCGCTCGAGCGCGAGCTGGGCGTCAAACTGTTCGAGCGCCGCGGTCCCAGGATCGAGTTGACGCCCGACGGGCAACTCCTTTTCGAGTTGGCGCGGCCATTGGTCGACGGGATTGACGCCGTCGCCGACGACTTCCGCGCGCGCCGGCAGTCGGTGGACCGGGGGCGCGTGGATATCGCCGCGGGCGGGTCCACGATTCTCTATGTGCTGCCCAAGTTTGTCGAAGCGTTCGTCAAGGCGCACCCGCGAATCGAACTGAAAATCCACAACGTCACCGGCCAGGCCGGGCTTGCGCTGCTGCGCGACCGCGAGGTGGACTTCTGTGTCGGCCCATTGCTCGAGATTCCCGGCGATATCGCGTTCCATCCCATCGTTTCATACGAGCCCCTGCTCATCACCGCGCTCGACCACCCGCTCGCGAAGCGCAAGCGCGTCACCCTCGCGGACATCAGCAAGTTTCCGCTCATTCTGCCGCCGCGCACCTTGAGCACGTGGCGCATCGTTGAAAGCGAATTCACCAAACACGGCCTGCCGCACAACGTTAAACTCGAAGTTGGCGGCTGGGAAGTGATCAAGACCTACGTCGAGCTCGGCCTCGGCATCTCGATCGTCATGAGCATCTGCATCACGGGCGACGAGAAACTCGCCGTCATCCCCGTCAGCAAGTGGTTTCCCAATCGCACGTACGGCGTCGTGCTCCGCAAAGGCCGCGCCGTCTCGCCGCAGGCCCGGCGCTTCATCGAGATCATGGGCCCGGCGGTGTAGCTCCGGTCGTATTGGAGTGGGACGCCTGTTATTTGTTCTTGCCGTCGTTAGGCCCGTGCCTGGCTCCCTTCAATCCGGCGAGGTACCGCACATTCGCCTATCCCTATGCCCGGCGTGTTGCACTTTGGATTGACCACGGAGACACCCTCCTTCGCCGAAGCGGCTTCAGAGGATTGGCGGAGAGCACGGAGCGATACGGGGAAACGGGAATGATCGGTCGCGAGCGATCGCAGAGTGGATTTGGGAAACGAGGGTGATTCGCTTGACTGCGATAGGTGGGCAAGGACACTCTCGAAGAGGCGCGCTTGCGAAACGACCCCTGTTTGGTTGACACGCAATCGCGCGTAATGCGAAGAGCGGGGAAGTCGCGCGAGCGGGGTTGTTTGCGAAACGAGGGGTTTTGCTGGAAAGTCGCAGATTGCAGATGAATCAGTCAATATAGGACCTCTGTCCACAGATTTCAAAGATTACGTAGATTAAGAACTGTTTGCGGGTGCAGGGAGGCGAGCGGTGCAGATTGCGGCGATGCGGATCAGGCATGTGTTGTCGGATTCGCTTGTACGAAACGGCGGTGCGTGAGTGTGGTAACGGGCAGCGTGCGGAGGGTGCAGCGTCTTGTTCACGGGAGCGGCCTCTATTTCCCGTGCCCAGCGCGTTGCACTGGGATGGTCGCGATGCGCCACGAATCTCGACGAGGTGTCTTTGCGAGTTTGGGTCGAATTGATTGCGCTTGTGTATCTGTGTTGGAGTACTGTAATTCGTAGTCTGTCCCTGAATTCCCCTGAATTCCCCCTGAATTCCCCCCTAAACTGCTCTGTCGCAATTCACGAATCTGCGTGGCTACGAGAACGGACATGACTCGGTCTCGAAGCCAAATACTCGATTACGCGCACGAGCACGAGAAGACGGCTGCACGCGCGTATTTGCAGAGCCGTCAATTGTGAGTTTACGCAATTAATGCAATTGCGCTAGACGATTTACTGTCGGCGTGAGGCGGAAGGTCCTTCGTGTCGTCTTTCGGACCTCAGACTGCGTAAAATAACAGGTGGCTGTCCCTAGTTATTCCACGCTTTCGATGTATGGGTAGATACGGTTGATCGGTAGTTGGGCGGTGGCATTTGTGCTCACTGTTGCTTGACCGTCGCCCCAGTATTCCTCGCCGAGCCAGTTCACGCCTGTGTAATAAGCTTCGCATGAGTAGGCACCCGTCGTAATTCCGTTCCAGGTAACTTGTCCGCTGCTGTTTGTGTAGCCTTCCGTGGAGCCGCCCCCGGGGCTGTAGCGTACGACGCGAGCGCCTGATGCTGTCGACCCATTGGCATTGCGGACAGTTACCACAAGGTTGCCGGTGGCGCCAAAAGCATCCACAGCGAGAATAAGTGACACAAGACATGTACGACGCAAAAGCTCAATCTTTGTCGATCCCAGCAATGAGTGCCGCATGAAAAGATACCCCACATGAACAACAGTGTTCAGTTCGCACCAAACTTAACGATCTGTAGCAAGCCGTCGTGGGTGCAGGCCCGGCATCAACCCCATTTTGGGCCTACATAGTCAAGAAGCTAGCACGGTCGTCTTCGGCAGTCAATAATGCCAATAAGCAAGATTCCAGAAGTCGCAATAACAGGATGGAGGGCCCAACAGGTACTGACCCTCCATCCTCTGTAGTCTACGCTACTGGCACGAAACCGCCCGTAAGGAAAATTTTACCAAAGACCAGAGCCAAGGCCAGTTCCTGGATACCGTACGTCGTGTTCTCGTGGGCACTTTCCAGAATGGCGTTCCCACGCAGATGACGTAGGGCATACATCGCGAGTACCAAGTTCCGCAGATACTGAGGCCCGTCCAGGATCGGAAAACCGGTGCTGTTCTGCGGCGATGAGTCGACACGCACAAAGCGATGCGCGGAAAAGAACTCATCGAGCTCGTGCCGTTTCTTCTCGTATGTGTTGGCTGCGAGTGCAGCGAACTTTGTTGCGAGTTCCTCCTTATTTCCGGTCTGCGAGGCGCCGTATTCGCGCAGAATGCCCTTCAACTGGTCGGATGTACACGCGGACGTCGGGAATCTGGCGACGTGGAACGCCTTCACGCGCGACGCGTCCACCTCGGCGGGTGCGACGGGCGTGTCCACCGGCGTCACGTAATTCAACGAAGGAAACGACGGCCCGCCTGCGTTACGTTCGACCATATCGGTGAGTTTATCCATCGTGGTCTGGAACACGTACTTGCCTGTGTCCGTGCGCCAGCGGTCGGCAAACTCCGCCGCGGCTTGTCTCTTCAAAAGACTGCCGCCGAGGTCTGGACGGAATGTAAGGTTGTTGCCGCGTCGAGCCACGTGCCAAAGGGTAATAACAGAATAACAGGGGAATAACAGGGGACAGCCACCTGTTATTTGCGGTCATTTCGTGGTCTTCTTTGCCTTGGCGGTTTTTTTGTGCCAGCCTTTGGGGCGGCCCGGTGGGAGCGCGCGCAGGCGGCGGCCGAGTTTGGTTTCGAGTTTGCTGAGGAAGGTGTCGCCAGCGAGGGGGCGCCCGGTCTGCGTGCGGACGCGGAGTTGGCGGACCATACCGGGGTCGAGACGTTCGACGAGCGCGGCCTGCCAGTTCGTCGCGTCCCTCTTGCGCGCCCAGGCGGTCAGGTCGAGCAGGCCCGACGCGTCGCCCTGCCCCAGGTGTGCCGCGGCGCTTGACCACGGGTAGCGCCAC